>JALYMR010000380.1 GCA_030773615.1 Actinomycetota bacterium | reverse complement strand
GGCCGGCACGGCGCCCTCGGAGCGCGCGGTCGCCCGCGCCGTCCGCGACGCGCTCGCCCCGCTCGGGCTGCGGCTTCGGCTGCGCTTCGTGCCGGCGCCGGTCGTGACCGCGCTCTGCACCTCGCGTCGCTCGCGGGTCGCGATGTGCCCGGGCGCGGTCCTCGACACGCTCGTGGGCGAGCCAGAGGCGCTCCTGGGCTCGGGGTTCGCCCCCGGGGGGGTGGCCAACGCGACCCACCTTCCCGCCCCCGGCCTCGCCGCGGCCATCGCGGCGGCGGGGCGCTTCGCCGACCCGGACGAGCGCGCCGCCGCGTGGGCGGGCGTGAACCGCGGGCTCGTGGGCCAGGCGCCGGGGGTGCCCTGGCAGTGGGACGAGCTCACGCTGCTCGCGGCGCGCGACGTCCGCGCGGTGGCCAACGAGCGCCTCGGCGGCTGGGACCTGCCGGCCAGCGCGCTCGAGGAGGACGGGCGGTAGCGGCCGCTCGCTAGTCCAGAAACCGCGCGAAGGCCCCGACGGGCGGGCGCTCGGGTGCGCGCTGCTCCTGGCGGGGGGCGCCCAGGTGCAGCAGGCCGAGCGTCTGCTCGTCGTCGGGCAGGCCGACCGCGGCGCGGCCCGCGGCCGTGCGCAGCACGAGCGGCGTGCGCCAGTAACCGGCCAGGCCCCGGCCGTGGGCGGCGAGGAGCACGAGGTAGGCGGCCACCGCGGCGGCGTCGCGGTCCTCCACGTCGCGCACCGGGTCGCCCTCGAGCACGACGGAGGCGACGACGAGGGTCGGCGCCCGGTCGAGCTTGCCCGCCTTCTCGGGGTCGGCCGCCTTGAGGCGCCCGAGCGCCGCGGGCCCGAGCACCCGGAAGCGCCAGGGGAAGGCGAGGTGGTGGCTCGGGGCCCAGCGAGCGACCTCGAAGAGCTCCTCCAGCGTCCCCCGGTCCACGGGCTGTGGCCCGTACGCCTTGTGCGTGCGCCGCGAGCGGATGGCCTCCTCGAGCTCCACCCCTACGTCTCTAGCAGCAGGGTCACGGGACCGTCGCCCACGAGCCCCACGAGCATGTGGGCGCCGAAGCGCCCGCGCGCCGCCCCGAGGCGGTCGGCGAAGCGCTCGTAGAGGGGCTCGGCGTGCTCGGGCCGGGCCGCCGCTCCGTAGGAGGGCCGGGTGCCCCGCCGGGCGTCGCCGTAGAGCGTGAACTGGCTGACCACGAGGACTTCGCGCGTGCCGAGCGGCTCGTTCATCCGCCCGGCGGCGTCGGCGAACACGCGCAGGGCGCGGACCTTGTCGGCCAGCCGGTCGGCGTCCTTCGGGCCGTCATCGTGGGTCACGCCGAGGAGCACGAGCAGGCCGGGGCCGATGGCCGCCACCTGCTCGCCCTCGACGCTGACCGACGCGCTCGCCACGCGCTGCACGACGGCCCTCACGCGAGCAGGCTCACGAGCCCGGCGAGGATGACGAGGGAGGTCGTCCACGCGATCGCCGAGGCGGTGAGGCGCACGTCGAGGCCGTAGGCGTGGGCGATGACCAGGGCGCTGATCGCGGAGGGCATGGCCGACAGGAGGTAGAAGGCGCCGGGGATCCCGGCGACCGGGGCGGCGAGGGCGGCGAACAGCCCGGGGGCGACGAGCAGCCGCAGGCCGACCGCCGCGGCGACGGGACGGGTGAGCGGGGGCGGGAAGCGCACGCCGCCCTCGGCGGCCAGGTTGACCCCGACGACGAAGAAGCCCACGGGCAGCAGCGCGATCACGACGACCCGGGCGGCCTCGACGAGCGGGTCCGGGGCCAGCGCGTCCGGGGCGGCGAGCCCCAGGACGGTGGCCCACAGGGGAGGGTTGCGGGTCACGAAGGCCACGATGCGATCGCGCGTGCGGTCCCCCGCGGCGGTGCCCAGCGCCGCCCCGACGGCGGCGCCCACCACGAGCCCCATGGGCCCGCTGACGAGCGAGTCCCAGGCGACGGCGGCTCCGAGCTGGCCCGGGCCGAGCAGCGCGATCGTGGCCGGCAGCCCGAGGTAGCCCGTGTTGGCCAGGGCGGTGGCGCAGATGAGCGCCCCGGTGGCGGGCCCCGGGAGGCGCAGGACGCGGGCGCCGGCGACCCAGGCCAGGGCGGCGACCACGAGGAGCTCGAGGACGGCGAGGCCGAGGCCGGCGCGCAGCCCGCCCGTGATCTCCAGGCGGGCGACGAGGGGGAAGGTGGCGAAGGGGATCGCGACCCAGAGCATCGCGTCGAGCACCCGGGCGACGCCGCGCTCCGCCCGAGCGCCGAAGCGCCGTTCGGCGCCGACCCCGGCCGCGAGCGCCGCGCACACGGTGAGCGCGACGGCCAGCACGGCGCCTACGCGTCGCGCAGCTCGCCGGCGGACTGCTCGGGGCTGACGATGTTGAGGTGCAGCCCCGTGCCGAGCTCGAGGCCGGCGAGGTGCGTCAGTCGGGGGATCACGTCGATGCGCCAGCAGAAGTGGTCCGCCCCGGGCGGCGCCGTGCGCACCCACAGGTTGAGCGGCGGGCTCGTCCCGAAGCGCCGCGCGAGCCGGAGGAGCCCCTCGTGCAGCAGCGCGGCCCCCGTGGGACCGTCGTCCTCGAACCGCGCGCGCGGGCGGCGGGGGGCGAGGAGCAGCTGGAAGGGCAGCCGCGCGCCGTAGGGGCACATGAGGACCGCCTCGTCGTCGATGGCGACGATCCGGCCGCGCTGGCGCACCTCCTCCTGGACGAGGTCGGCCAGCAGGTTGCTGCCCATGGTGCGCGTGGCGTAGGCGCCGAACCGCTCCCGCTCGCGCGCGACGCCCGCGGGCACGAAGTCCAGCGCGTAGAGCTGGGCGTGGGTGTGGGGCAGGGAGGCGCCGGCCTCGCGCCGCTCGTTGACGATGAGGTGCACGTAGCCCGCGTCGGGGTGCGCGCGCATGCGCTCGCGCCAGGCGTCCACGGTGAGGGCGACCTGCTCCGCGGGCAGCTCGGCGAGCGACTGCACGGCCTGCGGCGCGTTCACGATGACCTCGTGGTGGCCGGCGGCGGGCAGCGCGCAGAACAGGTCGCGGTTCGCGTGGGGCTCGGGCTGCGGGCTGTCGGGGTCGAGGGCGGGGAAGAGGTTCGGCACGGCCCGCACTCGCCAGCCGGGCCCGTCCGCCGGGCCGCCGTCGGGGCGCAGCGCCCACACCTCGGGGGGCGTGCGGTCCTCGTGGCCCTCGGCGAACGGGTCGCGCTCGGGGTCGAGGGGCTCGGGCGGCGCGACGCGCAACCCTCCCCCCGGCCGCGTCGCCCGATCGCCGGCCACGATCGCGCGCAGCCCGGTCAGGGGGTCGATGCGGACCTCGGGCACTCAGGCTCCCGCGTAGCGCTCGATGTCGGCGGCGAGATCGGCCTCGGTGCGGTAGCTGCCCTGGTGGACGAGCTCGAGCCGTCCCCGGCGGTCGTAGAAGGCGGTGGAGGGCAGGCCCACCGCGCCGAGCGCGCGGGCGACGGCCCGCCGCGGGTCCTCCACGGACGGGTAGGGCACGGGGAAGCGATCGAGCAGCCCGAGCGCGCCGCGTCGGCTGTCCTCGACGTTGACCCCCAGGAAGGCGACCTCGGTTCCCCGGCGGGCCGCCTGGGCCTGGAAGAAGGGGAGCTCTGTGCGGCAGGGAGCGCACCACGAGGCCCACAGGTTCACGACCACCGGACGCCCACGCAGCGCCCGCAGCTCGGAGCGCAGCGCGCGCTCCCCGCCCGGGACGAGCTCGCCCATGCGGCGGTGCAGCCGCGCGAGGTCGGGCGGGGCGTCGCGCAGCGGCGCCAGCACCTGCTCGCGGGAGAGCCGGGCGGGCTCGGCGGCGGGATTGTCCGAGGTCGCCTGCCCCAGGCCGACCGCGACGACGGCGCCGAGCATGACGAGGGCGGCGAGGACGAGGAGCCGGCGCACAGGGGGCCAAACCTAGCCGTCGGCCCGTGCGGTATGCTGATTCGGCCTCGTCGTTGGAGCGCGCAGGCAGGTTCCGCGCCCTCGAAGGTCCTCTGGGAGCGCCGCTCCCGCGTCACCGTCGCATCTGCCCCGATGCGGCGTCCCAAGCTGAAGCCGCATTTGGCTGACACCCACCAGGTGGCCGTCGGCGCCACCCCCGTCCCGAGCGCCGAGGACGTCGCGCGTGCGGAGGCCTTCGCCCGCGAGGCGTTCGTCCACGCGGGCGAGACGGCCGCCGAGGCGCTCGCGCCCGGCACCCCTCGCCGCCGGGCGCTCGACGCCGCGCTCGCCGAGCTCGAAGCGGGCGCGGTCGCGCCCTCGACGGAGTGGCGGCGGGCCTGGTCGCTGCTGCTCGGGCTCGAGCGCCTGCTCTCCGAGGACGAGGCGCGCCTCGCCGACGGCACGCTGCTGAACCCCCACCAGGTCGATGCCCTGTCGGGCACGCTCACCGCGCTGCTCGCCGGGGCCGAGCGCGCGGAGGCGACGAAAGGCGGGTCGCCGGCGATCGCCGCCCCCGTGCTCGCCGTGGAGGACGACGACGACGCCGATGACCCCGACGTCGACGACGAGGGCGACGACCACCCCGACGACCCCGACGACGAGGCGGAGGCCGAGGGCCCTGAGGGTCCGCTCGACCTCGACCAGCTCGAGGAGCAGCCCGAGGACCCGAACGCGAGCAAGCGCTTCTGGTTCGAGCACGCGACAGGCGCCGGCAAGACCGTCGCGGCCATGGGCTTCGTCGACGCCTCGCGCACCGGCGGGGTGCTCATCCTCACCCACCGGCGCAACCTCGTCGACCAGTTCAACGACGAGCTGCGCGAGCGCGGCTACCACGACCGGGTGACGCCTCCGCTCCTGCTCGGCGACGACGCCGCGGACGGGCCGGTCACGGTGGAGACCTACCAGTGGTTCGTGCGCAACGCCGGGAGGATCTCGTCGGCGTACACCATCGTGATCTGCGACGAGGCGCACACCGCGCTCGGGGAGAAGACCTCGGCCGCGATCCGCGCCTGGACGGGTCCCATCTTCATCGGCATGACGGCGACCGGCGCGCTCATCGCCCGGCACGTCACCGACCTGTTCCCCACCCAGACCTCGCGCTTCGACCTCGCCCAGGCGGCGCGCCGCGGCGTGATCGCCCCGCTGCGCTGCGTGCGCATCCCGCCCGGCCCGGGCGTGCGCACGATCGCCAAGGTGCCGCTGCGCCGCGGCGAGGTCGACACGGAGTTCGACCAGGAGATGCTGGCCGAGCTGCTCGACCAGCAGCCGTTCAACCTGGCCGTCGCCGACCTCTACCAGACCCGCTTCGCCGGGGTGCCCGGCGTCGTCTACGCCGCCGGCGTACGTCACGCCTACAACGTGGCCCAGGCCTTCCGCGACGCGGGGCTCAAGGCGCAGGCGGTCTCGGGCGAGACGCCGAAGCGCGAGCTCGCGACGATCCTCGCCCGCTACGAGCGGGGCGACGTCGACGTGCTCGTCAACGCGCAGCTGCTCGCCGAGGGCTGGAACTCGCCGCGGGCCACGGTGTGCCTGCACCTCGCGCCGACCGCCTCGAAGCGCATCTACCAGCAGCGCGTGGGCCGCGTCACCCGGCGCCACCCGGGCAAGGAGGCGGGGCTCGTCGTGGACTTCGTCCACCCCGCCACGAAGCACGACGACCCCGTGGTGACCCTGCACTCGCTGCTCGATCGCGAGGTGTACCGCGGCGGGGCCATCGTCGTCGGACCGGTGCGGCGCGGACGCGGGCGCCGGGTGCGGGTGGAGCGGCGGGTCGTCCCCGTCACCTCCGACGAGGCGCGGCGGATCGAGGTCTTCGAGCGCGAGCTGTGGCGCATCGCCGTCGAGCACCTCGACTACGGCGAGCAGGTCCAGTGGGCCGCCCTGGCCGGCGCGCGGGTGTCGCCGAGCGGGTGGCGCCGGGCGCGGGCCATGCTGCACTTCGACCGCACGGGCGAGCTCAAGCGCGCGTTCCTGCTCACCGCACTGCGCCGCAACAAGAGCTCGCAGCTGCGCCTGCGGGCGCTGCAGGAGATCGCGGCGGCGCGCGACGCGGAGGCGGTCGACCACGCGATCGACGAGATCGGGACGTGGCCGCGCGACGAGTGTCGCGAGGGCACGAAGCTCATGCTCCAGGCCCTGGCCGAGAAGCGCATCGGCGACCGTGATCAGGGCAACGCCTGGATCTGGCGGCTGGCCTCCTACACGCCCGAGCTGCACGAGGAGTACGCCGTGCAGCGCTGGCCGGAGACGAAGCGCCTGCTCGGTCTGCTCGTCAACTCCGCGGGCGGGGCCCACGCGCGAAACGCTCGCCGGCTCGTGATGGCCGCCCGCAAGCAGGACCGCCGCCTGGCCGCCGCGCTGCTCGCCGCCGCCCGCGCCCACACGCCCGAGGCCGAGGAGGTGCTCCGGGGGGCGCGAACGCGCATGTCGCGCAAGGCGGGCGCGCTCGCCCGCGAGCTCCTGCGCAACTTCCCCAAGCCGAAGAGCCGGCGCACGAAGCGTCGCCGGCGGCGCGGGGAGGAGGGCGCGGAGGACGACCTCGAGCTCGGCGCGGTTGCCGAGGACGACGAG
>JALYMR010000379.1 GCA_030773615.1 Actinomycetota bacterium | reverse complement strand
GCGGGGCCGGGGCTAGAGGCCGAGGCCGCCGCCGGCCCCGCCGCCCAGGCCCCCGCCGAGGCGGCCGATGAGGTCCTGGGGGCTCAGGCCGAACTTCTCGAGCAGGCCGCCGTGCTGGTCCGTGTCGACCTGGTCAGGGAGCTCCTGCTCGGCCTGCGAGGTCTGGCCCTGATCGCCGCGCTCGCGGATCATGGCGAGCACCTGGTCCTTGGGGATCTGCACGTCGCTGCCTCCTCGGTGGGGGTGTGGGGCGGGCACATCAGAGCATGCCCGCGCGCAGCGCGTCGCGCACGCGCTCCACGTCGTCCCCCAGGACCCGCTCCTCGGTGACCGGCGCGACGAGGGCGGCGAGCCGCTGCGCCACGTCGGCGAGCGGCGGGGCGATCCGGTCGGGTCCGAGGTGGTGGGCCTGACGGTCGGCGACGAGCTCGGAGGCGACGACGAGCTCCGCCGCGTCGAGCGCGCGGTCGAGCTTGTCGGCGGCGAGCAGGGCGTGGGCCTGCACGTCCTCCTGGCCGGACGAGGTGTCGAGCTGGTGCACCCCGGCGGGCGCGGCCAGCAGGCGGGCCTCGACGCACAGGCCGACGACGGACTTGTGCAAGAACACGAGGCCCGTGCGCCCGCCTCCCTCCACCGCGAGCTGCTCGGGCAGGCTCGAGAACCGGGCGTCGAGGAGCCGGTGCAGCCGCCGCTCGCTGAGGTTGGCCACCTGGGCGACGGCGACGGCGAGGGCGTCGAGCAGGAAGGCGAGCGCCTGGGCGTGGAAGTTGCCGCTCGGGTAGAAGCCCTCGGGCTCCGGACCCTCGGCGGCCAGGAACAGCGGGCTGTCGGTGACGGCTCGCACCTCGCGCTCGAGCTGGGCCTCGACGTGGTCGAGCAGGTCGTGCACCGCGCCGTGGACCTGGGGGAGGACGCGCAGGGACACGGGCCCCTGCTGCGCGTCGTCCCAGCGCTCCGCGCCGCCGAGCAGCGCCGCGAGCTCGTCGTGGACGCGCCGCTGGCCCGGATCGGCCTTGAGGAGCCCGATCCGGCGGGCGTAGGGGCGGCTCGAGGCGCCGGCGAGGGTGGCGGTGAGCGCGCCGGCCAGCGTGGCGTGGGTGAGCAGGCGCGCGCAGCGCGCGGCCAGGCAGGCCGCGAGGGCGGGGGCCAGGGGCGCGCCGTTGATCAGCGCGATGCCCTCCTTGAGGTCGGGCTCGTAGGGCGCCACCCCGCGCGCGGCGAGCGCCTCGCGCGCGGGCACGCGGCGCCCGTCCTCGAGGACGTGGCCGTCGCCGGCCAGGGTCTGGAACAGGTGCGTGAGGGCGACGACCTCGCCCGCGCTCGCGGTGCCGCGCGCCGGGACCCAGGGCGTGAAGCCGTCGTTGAGCCGGTCGACGAGGAACCGGCACAGGGCGGCGGTCACGCCGACCGCCCCGCTCAGGAAGCCCGTGAGGCGCAGGAGCAGCGCGCCGCGCACCGCCTCGGCGGGCAGCGCGGGCCCGTGGCCGGCGCCGCGCCGCAGGAGCGCTCGGCCGAAGGCGACCTGCTCGTCGGGGCCGATGCGCATCCCGCGCAGGTAGCCCACGCCGGTCGTGACCCCGTACGCCCCCGCCCCGCTGCGCAGGTGGGCGAGCATCCGGCCCCGCGCCGCGTCCACGCCGTCGAGCAGGGCGGGGGCCACGGCGAGCGCCTCGCCGTCGCGGGCGATGCGGCGCAGACGGGCGAGGTCGAGCCCGTCGTGGCGCTCGAGGACGATCACCGGTAGGGCAGGACGGTTCCCACGCCGCGCTCGATCGCGCGGTCGAGCAGCATCTGGCCGACGGCGACGTCGCTCGTGGCCAGGCCGCGGTGCCAGAAGAGGATGCGCTCGTCGTCGCGCTCGCGGCCCGGGCGGTCGCCGACGACGACCTGCGCGAGCTCGCCCGCGATCGTCTCCTCCGTGACCAGGCCCTGGTCGATGTGCGGGCGCAGCGCGCCGAAGCGCCCCGCCCTGGCCTGTCCCCAGTCGTCGACGTAGACCTTGTCCATGATGTCCGTGAGCGAGAGCTCGATCGCGCTCATCGTGCCGTAGGGGATGACGAGGGCGCCGGGGGCGATCCACTCCGTGCGCAGGATGGGCTCGGGCCGCTCGAGGCGCGTGGCCTCGACGACGACGTCGGCGCCCACCACGGCCTCCTCGACGCTGCCCACCACCCGCACCGGCTTGCCCAGCGCGGCCTCGAGCTCGCGCCCGAACGCCTCGCGCGACTCCGGGCGCCGGCTCGTGACCCGGATCTCCTCGAGGTCGAGCACCCGGTCGAGCATGGTCACGTTCGAGAACGCGGTGCCGCGCGCACCGACGTGGCCGAGCACCTTCGCGCCGGGGCGCGCGAGGTGCCGGGCGCCGAGCGCGGTGAGGGCCCCCGTGCGCCAGTCCGTGATCTCCGTCGCGTCGAGGATCGCCCGGGGCGCGCCGGTCCGGGGGTCGTAGAGGGTGAGCAGCGCGAGCTCGGAGGGCAGGCCCTGCTGCCAGTTGTCGAGGTAGTCGCCGACCACCTTCACGCCGGCGACGCCGAGGGGCGCGATGTACGCGCGCAGGAGGTTGAAGTGCCCGCGGAAGGCCGGGTCGGGCACGAGGTGCTCGCGGGGCTCGAGCACGACCTGGCCGCGACCCTGGGCGGCGAGCCCGGCCTCGACCGCGGCGATGACGTCGTCCTGGCCCACGGCGAGCTGCGCCACGTCGGCGCCGGAGAGGAAGCGGAGCTCGAGCGCGGGCACGGTGCTACTCGTCGCGCAGGGTGGGGGCGAGGCGTTCGCGCACCCGATCGAGGCCGCCGCCCTGCCCGGACGGGTCGAGGCCCACGGCGACGCCCGCGAGGAAGGCGCCGAGCGGCGCGGCGGGCCGGGCCACGCCCTGGGCCACGTCGCGAGCGAGGTCGAGCACCTGCCGGACGACCTCGCGGTCGTCCACCCAGCGCGCCTCGGGCGGCAGATCGAGCGCGTCCGCGGCCTCCCTCAGCCAGTCGTACATGGTCCTGTCCACGGCGGCGATCCTCCCAAAGAGACACGAAGGGCCCGCGCGAGCGGGCCCCGGTGCGACGGCTGGTGCTGGTGAGCTAGACGGCGGAGACGTTGCGAGCGCTCGGGCCCTTCGGCCCGGCCTCGGTCTCGAAGCTGACCTTCGCGCCCTCGGCGAGGGTGCGGAAGCCGTTCGCGTTGATGGCGCTGTGGTGGACGAAGACGTCCTTCGAACCATCGTCAGGCGAGATGAAGCCGTAGCCCTTGTCGTCGCTGAACCACTTCACCGTTCCGGTGGGCATTGCGTACCTCTGGGGGGTCGTGCACTTGCGAACGCGGTGATGCTATGAGCAACGGCTGCGGGCGCTGGCACTGCTTCGTCGGGCTCGCGCCCGACCGTACCGCGCGAAGGCTAGCGGAACTCGCGACGTGGGGGCGGACCGATGCACTCGGGGCGGACGGGCCGGCGAGCCGACGTGCGAGAGCCCGGCTCGTACGGGGGTCCGCGCGGTGGCCGGGGCGCGTGCGGCGCTGGCGGGAACGCCGAGGGCCCGGCGTATGCCGGGCCCTCGGGAGGAAGAAGGGGTTTCGCCCTCCGGTCACCGCGAGCGGCGACCTGCGGGCGACGTCACCCCTCCGGTCGGCGCGAACGGCGACCTGCGGGCGACGTCACCCGCGTCCCTACATCATGCCGCCCATGTCGGGCATGCCGCCGCCCCCGGCCCCGGCGCCCGCGGGCTCGGGGATCTCGGCGACGATGGCCTCGGTCGTGAGGATGTTCTTCGCGATCGAGGCGGCGTTCTGCAGCGCCGAGCGGGTGACCATCGCCGGGTCGATGACGCCCTGCTGGACGAGGTCGACCATCTCGCCGGTGGCGGCGTTCAGGCCCACGTTGCCCTCGGCCTTGCGGACGTCGTTGACGACGACGGAGCCCTCGAGGCCCGCGTTCTCGGAGATCTGCCGCAGCGGCTCCTCGAGCGAGCGGAGCACGATGCGCGCGCCCGTGCGCTCGTCGCCGTCGAACGCGTCGACGTCGATGGCCTGCGCCGCGCGCAGGAGCGCGACGCCGCCGCCCGGCACGATGCCCTCCTCGAGGGCGGCGCGGGTGGCCTGCAGCGCGTCCTCGACGCGGTGCTTCTTCTCCTTCATCTCCGTCTCGGTGGCCGCGCCTACCTTCACGACGGCGACGCCGCCCGAGAGCTTCGCCAGGCGCTCCTGGAGCTTCTCGCGATCGAAGTCGGAGTCCGTGCTCTCGATCTCCGTCTTGATCTGGTTGATGCGTCCGCGGATCGCCTCCTGGTCGCCGGCGCCGTCGACGATCGTCGTGTTGTCCTTCGCGACGACGACGCGGCGGGCCCGGCCGAGCTGGGCGACCTGCGTGTTCTCGAGCTTGAGGCCCATCTCCTCGGTGATGACCTCGCCGCCCGTGAGGATGGCGATGTCCTCGAGCATCCGCTTGCGGCGGTCACCGAAGCCCGGGGCCTTCACGGCGACGCCGGTGAAGGTGCCGCGCAGCTTGTTCACCACGAGCGTCGCGAGCGACTCGCCTTCGACGTCCTCGGAGATGATGAGCAGGGGCCGGCCCGACTGGATGACCTGCTCCAGGATCGGGAGGATGTCCCGCACGGAGCCGATCTTCTGGTTGGCGATGAGGATGAAGGGGTCCTCGAGGACGGCCTCCATGCGGTCCTGGTCGGTGACCATGTAGGGCGAGATGTAGCCCTTGTCGAACTGCATGCCCTCGGTGAACTCGAGGTCCATGCCGAACGTCTGGCCCTCCTCGACGTTGACCACGCCGTCCTTGCCGACCTTCTCGATGGCGTCGGCGATCACGTCGCCAATGTCGTCATCACCGGCGGAGATGGTCGCCACGCGGGCGATCTGGTCCTTGCCCGAGATCTCCGTGGCCTGGCTGCGGATGTTCTCCACGACCTGGTCGACGGAGAGCTCGATGCCGCGCTTGAGCGCGAGCGGGTTCGCCCCCGCGGCGACGTTCTTCAGGCCGTCGCGCACGATCGCCTGGGCTAGGACGGTCGCCGTCGTGGTGCCGTCGCCGGCGACGTCGTTCGTCGCCGTCGCCACCTCGCGGACGAGCTGGGCGCCCTGGTTCTGGAAGACGTCCTCGATCTCGATCTCGCGAGCGATGGTGACGCCGTCGTTCGTGATCGTCGGGGCCCCGAACTTCTTGTCGAGGACGACGTAGCGGCCCCGGGGGCCGAGGGTGACCTTCACCGCGTTGGCCACGGCGTCGACGCCGGCCTCGAGGGCGCGGCGGGCCTCCCCCTGGTACTTGAGCTCCTTGTGTGCCATGCAGTTCCTCCTACGACTCGACCTTGGCAAGGACGTCGGACTCGCGGAGCACGAGCAGATCCTCGCCGTCGACGGTGATCTCGGTCCCGCCGTACTTGCTGTAGAGGACGGTGTCGCCCTGCGACACGTCCAGCGGGATGCGCTTCTCGCCCTCGTCATCGAAGCGGCCCTCGCCCACGGCGACGACCTCTCCACGCTGCGGCTTCTCCTTGGCGGTGTCGGGGAGGACGATGCCGCTGGCGGTCGTCGTGTCCTCCTCGATCGCCCGCACGATGAGCCGATCGCCCAGGGGCTTGAGCTTCGCCACTGAATGACCTCCCTCTCGCGGATGTCTGGCACTCTCGGCAGGAGAGTGCCAGCGGACGT
>JALYMR010000378.1 GCA_030773615.1 Actinomycetota bacterium | reverse complement strand
GCCGCCGCGACCTCCCGCCGCGTCGCGCGTC
This sequence comes from Actinomycetota bacterium, assembly GCA_030773615.1. Taxonomy (GTDB): domain Bacteria; phylum Actinomycetota; class Thermoleophilia; order Solirubrobacterales; family Solirubrobacteraceae; genus JALYMR01. The sequence goes on along the minus strand of JALYMR010000378.1, from coordinate 10,931 downwards.
ACCGCCCGTTCGGCGCGCGCCTCCTCCGTCCCGCCCTCCTGCGCGCGCGCCCGGGCGGGCCGGTGGTCGCCCGTCTCGGGCTGCGCACGCGCTTCGGCTCGCCGCAGGTCCTCGCCGTCGTGGCCGAGCGGGGCGGGTGGCTCGGCGTCCTGAGCGAGCACCGTCCGAACGGGCGGCTGGGCTGGATCCCGCGCCGCGCCGCCCGGATCGTGACCGAGCCCTACGCCCTGCGCGTCGACCTCTCCCGCCGGCGGCTCACCGTCCTGCGCGGCGGGCGGGTCGTCCGCCGGGTCCGGGTGGCGGTCGGCGCCCCCGGCACCGCGACCCCCACCGGCCGCTTCGCCGTCACCGACCTCCTGCGCACCGGCCGAGCCGACTCGCCCTACGGCTGCTGCATCCTCGCCCTGAGCGGCCGGCAGCCCGACCTCCCCCAAGGGTGGCCGGGGGGCGATCGCCTGGCGATCCACGGCACGGGCGACGAGGCCTCGGTGGGCAGCGCGGCGAGCAACGGCTGCCTGCGCGCGCGCCGTGGCGACGCCCGCTGGCTGCTCGGGCACGTGACCCTGGGCGCGCCGGTCACGATTCGCGCCTAGACGCCGTCCGCGGCGAGGACGCGCCCGCCGTGCGCCTCGAAGCCCACACGCAGGACATCGGCCCAGCCATCCCCCTCGCGCTCGAGCGCGGCGGCGATCCCCTCGCCCGCGCCCCGCTCGCCCCAGAAGAGCACGGTCGGCCCGGCCCCGGAGAGGGTGGCCCCCAGAGCGCCGAGGGCGCGCGCGCGCTCGAGCAGCGCCGCGGCGGCGGGGAAGAGATGAGCCCGGTAGGGCTGGTGCAGGTGGTCGCCCAGGCCGCGGGCGACGAGGTCGAGGTCGCCCCGCGCGAGGCCCAGGACGAGGGTCGCGCCCAGGCCGACGTTCGCCGCGGCGTCGGCGAGGGGCACGCGATCGGGCAGCGCCGCGCGGGCGGCCGCCGTGCGCACCGCGCGATGGGGCACGAGCAGGACCGCCTCGAGGCCGGTGGGCGGCTCGAGGCGGGCCACGCCGCCCGCGGCGCAGACCACCACGCCGCCGAGCAGCGCGGCGGCGACGTTGTCCGGGTGGCCCTCGAGCGCGGTGGCGTGCGCGAGCAGGTCCGGGTCCACCCCGGCCATGTGGCGCCCGAGGAGCAGGCCGGCGACGTAGGCGGCCGCGCTCGACCCCAGGCCACCCGACAGCGGGATCTCCGAGCGGATCGTGAACGTGAAGCGGTCGGGCGGGTGCAGCCGAGCGAAGCCGCGGACGACGAGGTTGCGCCGGTCGCGGGCCACGTCGAGCTCCGTCTCGACCGCGAAGCGCTCCGTCTGGGCCACCTCGACCTCGAGCCAGAGCGAGAGGGCCGTCGCGAGGACGTCGAAGCCCGGGCCGAGGTTGGCGGAGGAGGCGGGAACGCGGACGCGGACGGGGCTCACCCGAGCAGCGCCCGCTCCACGGCGGCGAGCTCGGGCTCGCAGGGCACGACCGCGCCCGACCCCTCGAGCGCGGTCTGGGGGTCCTTCAGGCCGTGCCCGGTGAGCACGCAGACGACGGACTCGGCGCCATCGGCACCGTACTTGAGCAGGCCGGCGACGCAGGCCGCGCTCGCGGGTTCGCAGAACACGCCCTCGCGGCTGGCCAGCAGGCGGTAGGCGCTGAGGATCTCCTCGTCGCTCACGGCCCGGACCGCGCCGCGCGAGGCGGTGAGCGCCTCGATGGCCTCCTCCCAGCGCGCGGGCTTGCCGATCCGGATCGCGGTGGCCACCGTCTCCGGGCGCTCGACGGGTCTGCCGTGCACGAGCGGCGCGGCGCCCTCGGCCTGGAAGCCGAGCAGGCGCGGGGAGGCGCCCGCCTCCCGGAAGCCGCGCCACCAGGCGGTGATGTTGCCCGCGTTGCCCACGGGCAGGCACAGGGCGTCGGGCGCGCCGAGCTCGTCGACGACCTCGAAGGCCGCGGTCTTCTGGCCCTCGAGCCGGAACCCGTTGACGGAGTTCACGAGGGCGATGGGGTGCCGGGCCACGAGCTCGCGCACGAGGGCGAGCGCCTCGTCGAACCCGCCGCGCAGGGCGATGACCCGCGCGCCGTGCATGAGCGCCTGCGCGAGCTTGCCCGTGGCGATGCGCCCCTGGGGCACGATCACGGCGCCGGTGACGCCCGCGCGGGCCGCGTAGGCCGCGGCGCTCGCCGCCGTGTTGCCCGTCGAGGCGCAGATCACCGCCTCGGCCCCCTCGCGGACCGCGGCGGAGACCGCGCAAGTCATCCCACGGTCCTTGAACGAGCCCGTCGGGTTCGCGCCCTCGAGCTTGAGCCACACCCGGGCGCCGACGCGCTCGGAGAGCACGGGCGCCTCGACGAGCGGCGTCGACCCCTCCCCCATGCTCACCACGGGGTCGCCGTCGGCGAAGGGCAGGCGGTCGCGGAACCGCTCGATGAGGCCGCGGGTCAGGAGAACTCTTCCTCGAGCACGCGGATCGCCCGGGGCCGGCCGCGGACGAAGTCCAGGCGCTCGATGAGCTCGACGGCGGCGAAGAAGCGCGACTCGAGGATGGGGTGCATGACCATGACCAGGCGCGCGTTGTCGCCCAGCCCGCGCTGGAGCACCGACTTGATCGACGCGCCCTGCAGGCCGAGGAGCTGGGCGACCTGGGCGAGGACCCCCGGGCGGTCGGCGACTTCGAGGTGCAGGTAGAAGGCCGAGGCCACGTCGGCGACGACGGGGAGCCGCTCCGTCGGCGCCGGCAGGCCCGGGCGGGGGAGCATCGCGCTCACGACGTCGCCGAGGACGGCGCTCGCCGTCTGCGGCCCGCCGGCGCCCGGGCCGGACATCGTGATCTCCGTGATCGCCGGCGACTCCACGGTGACCGCGTTGAAGGGCCCCGCGACGCTGGCCAGGGGGTGGCCCGCGTAGAGGAACGCGGGGTGCACGCGCACGGAGAGCCCGCCGTCGACGCGCTCGGCGGTGCCCAGGAGCTTCAGGCCCAGGCCGAGCTCGTGGGCGTAGGCGAGGTCGTCGGCGGTGATGTGCTCGATGCCCTCGTACGGCACGTCGTCGAGGTGCACCGGGCTGCCGAAGGCCAGGCGGGCGAGGATCGCCATCTTCGCCGCGGCGTCGCGGCCCGAGACGTCGTCGCTCGGGTCCGCCTCGGCGTACCCGAGGCGCTGGGCGTCGGCCAGCGCCTGCCCGTAGCCCGCGCCGGTGCGGGCCATCTCCGTGAGGATGTAGTTCGTCGTGCCGTTGACGATCCCGTGCAGGCGGTCGACGTGGGCGGCGGCGAGCGTGTCCTGGAGCACGCGGATGACGGGCACGACGCCGGCCACCGCGGCCTCGAAGCGCAGCTGCACCCCCTGCTCGCGGGCGGCGGCCCACAGCTCCTCGCCGTGCTGGGAGAGCAGCTGCTTGTTCGCGGTGACGACGTGGCGCCCGGCGCGCAGCGCACGCAGGACGTGGTCGCGGGCCGGCTCGAGGCCCCCCATGACCTCGACCACGAGGTCGCTCGCGGCCAGGATCTCCTCGAAGTCGCCGCGGCTGCGGGTGAGCACGCCGGCGAGCTCCGGCCGGCGGCCCGTGAGCGCCGCGACGGGCTCGGCGCGCTCGGCGAGCAGGGCCGCGAACGCCGAGCCGACGGTTCCGAAGCCGAGCAGCCCGACCCGGAAGGGCTCGCTCACCCCACGTCCCTCGCCCACAGGTCGGCGTGCGTCTCGCGGCGCACGACGACGCGGGCGTCGCCCTGGGAGCAGAAGACGACGGGCGGGCGGGGCACGCCGTTGTACGTGTTGGCCAGCGCGTGCCCGTAGGCGCCGGTGGCCGGGGTGACGACGATGTCCCCCGGCCGGGGGTCGGCCAGGTCGGCGTCGCGGACGATGACGTCGCCCGACTCGCAGTGCTTGCCCACGAGGTGGCAGGGCGTGCCGCCGCCCAGGCGGTCGGCCACGTGCGCCTCGTAGCGGGCGCCGTAGAGCATGGGCCGCAGGTTGTCCGCCATGCCGCCGTCCACCGCGACCCACGTCGACGCGTTGCGCTTCACGGACTCCACCCGGTAGATCGTCACCCCCGCGTTGGCGGTCAGCGCGCGGCCGGGCTCGTCGACGATCCGGGTCCCGACGCCGAAGTGCTCGTGCACGGCGTCGACCTTCGCGGCGACGTAGGCGTCGAGCGCCGGCGGCTCATCGGTGGCGGTGTAGGCCACGCCGAGCCCGCCGCCGAGGTTCACGACGTCGAAGCTCCCGAGCTCGGCGGCGGCCGCGACGGCGGCGCGGAACGGCTCGAGGGCGAGGATCTGCGAGCCGATGTGCATGTGGATGCCCTCGAGCTCGAGGGCGTCGGACGCTCGCGCCCGGGCGATCGCCTCGGCGGCCTGGGGCAGGGTGAAGCCGAACTTCGAGTCGGTCTGCCCGGTGGAGATGGCGTCGTGGGTGTCGCCCCGCACCCCGGGGGTGACCCGCACGAGCACGCGCTGGGTCCGCCCCGCGGCGGCGGCCAGGCGCTCGAGGCGCTCGAGCTCGACGAGGTTGTCGAGCACGACGTGGCCGATCCCGGCCTCGAGGGCGAAGGTCAGCTCGGCCTCGGACTTCGCGTTGCCGTGCAGGTGCACGCGCTCGGGGTCGAAGCCCGCCCGCAGGGCGAGGGCGAGCTCGCCGCCCGAGGCGACGTCGCAGCCCAGGCCCTCCTGCGCGAACACCGCGAGCACGGCGGTGCAGGGGAAGGCCTTCGCGGCGAACACGACGTCGGAGCGCTCCGAGCGCGCGGCGAAGGCGGCGCGGAACGCGCGGGCCCGCTCGCGCAGGTCATCCTCCGCGACGAGGTACGCCGGGGTCCCGAACTCGCGCGCGAGCTCGAGCACGTCGCAGCCGCCGACCTCGACGCGCCCGTGCCCGCTCACGCTCGCGTGCAGGGGGAAGGCGGCGGACAGCGCGCGGGTCGTCGGGCGCGTGACGGACACGGCGGGGGATGCTAGGCGAGGCGGGGCGGGCATCCGCGCCTGCGTGGAGGCCGAGCCCTCGTGAGATCCGCCTGCCGACGTTCGCGCTGAGCGGGTGCCGACTGGAGGGCCTGGACCTGCGCGGGTGCGGGCGGTCCATCGTGGGCGACGAAGACCACGCTCTCGGGGGCGTTCGTCACCCGCGACGCCGCGCGCCGCCCACCGCGCGCCTCCCGCCGCTCTCCCCCCATCGACCGCGCCGGCGGCTAGAGGTAGCCCGCCGGGTCGATCGGCGAGCCGTTGAGCCGCACCTCGAAGTGCAGGTGTGCGCCGAAGGAGTTGCCCGTGTTGCCCACGTAGCCGATGACCTGGCCCTTCGAGACGCTCGCGCCCATGGACGTGCCGTAGCGCGACTGGTGCGCGTAGCAGGTCGACATCGTCCCCGTGTGCTGCACGCAGGTGTAGTTGCCGTAGCCCCCGGTCCAGCCCAGGAGGACGACCCGACCGCCGTCGGCGGCCCGGATCGGCGTGCCCGTGGGCGCCGCGATGTCCATGCCCGCGTGCATGTGGCCCGGGCGGGCCTCCCCAAAGACGCCGGTGATCGGGCCGTTCACGGGCCAGATGAGCGCGCCCGTGCCCCCGCCCCCGCCGCCTCCGCCTCCCGCCGGCGGCGCCGGTGAGGCCGCCTGCGCGGTCCGCAGGGCTGCCTGCACCCGCGCCTGCTCGCGCTCGAGGTCGTCCGCGTGGCGCTCGAGGTCCGTCCGGTCGGCGCGCACCCGGCCCAGTGCAGCGCTCTTGTCCGCGCGCGTGCGCGTGAGCCCGACCCGGGTGCCGACGAGCGTCATCCGGTTGCGCGAGATCTCGTCGCGCCGCAGGCGAACGCCGTCGGTCAGCGCCTCCTGGCGGCCCTCGAGCCCGTCGAGCCGGCGCTCCGTGCGGATCGCGTCGCGTCGGGCGGCGGCGACGAGGCTCACGATCCGGCGGTCCTGGGCGGAGACGCGCTCGAGGAACTCCCCGCGCTCGAGCAGCGCGGCGAAGCCGTCGGCCTCGAGCACGACGGTGACGAGGTCGGGCCGGTCGGCCTTGTAGATCTCCACGAGCCGGTCGGCGAGCGCGCGGCGCGTCTGCTCGAGGCGGGCGCGCAGGCGCACGAGGCGGGCGCGCTCCTCGCGCAGGCGCTCGCGGATGCGCTCGAGCTCCGCCTCCTTGCGATCGAGGTCGTCCTGCAGCGCGGCCTGGCGGCGCCCGAGCCGGTCGATGTCGCCCTGCAGCCTGCCGATGCGCCGGCTGTAGGCGGCGATGTCGGTCGACAGCACGCGCTCCGTGCCCCGCTTGCGGCCGATCTGCGCCCGGGTCTCCTCGAGCTCGGACGCGATCTCGCTCGGGCTCGGGGCGGCCGCGGTGCCCAGCGGGAGCACGGCCCAGAGGGCGAGCGGGAGGGCGGCGAGGAGGGTCAGCAGGCGCCAGCGCACGGCGGCGGCGAGTCTAGGCAGCGCCCCTGCAAACGGGTGGGAACCGCGTTGCATCCCCCTAGAATGTGACCCATGGCCCCACGTCCCAAGGTGAAGCTCCGCGCGCCCGCCAGCCTGCAGGCGCGGATGCTCCTGACCATCTTCCTGCTCGGGCTGGTCTACACCGTGCTCATCGCCGCGCTGGTCGGCAGTGGCTCGGTGGGGCTGATGGGCGCGCTCGCCTTCGCCGCCGTCATGTTCCTCGTCCAGCTCTTCGCCTCGGACAAGATCGCGCTGCGCGCCATGGGCGTCCGGGAGGTCTCCGCGAGGGAGGCCCCCGAGCTGCACGCGCTCATCGAGCGCCTGTGCATCCAGGCCGACCTCCCCAAGCCGAAGATCGGGGTCGTCGACATGGACATGCCCAACGCGTTCGCCATGGGGCGCTCGCGCAAGGCGTCGACCGTGGTGGCGACGACGGGCATCCTCGAGCTCCTGTCCCCCGCCGAGCTCGAGGGGGTCATGGCCCACGAGCTGGCGCACGTCCAGCACCGCGACGTGCTCGTCATGACCATCGCGTCGTTCTTCGCCTCGATCGCCTCGATGATCCTCCAGTTCGGGTTCTTCTTCGGCGGCGGCGGCGGGGACGACGACGACTCGCCGGGCTTCCTGCCGGTGGTCATCGTGGCGACGCTGGTCTACATCGTCTCCTTCGTCCTCATGCAGGCCCTCTCGCGCTACCGCGAGTTCGCGGCCGACCGGGGCGCGGCCATCCTCACCGGGCGCCCGAGCGCGCTGGCCTCCGCCCTCATGAAGATCAGCGGCACGATGCAGCGTCTGCCGCAGACCGACCTGCGGGCCCACACGGAGCTCAACGCCTTCTACATCATCCCCGCGAACGCGAAGGCCTCGCTCATGAGCCTGTTCTCGACGCACCCGCCCGTCGAGAAGCGCATCGCGGCGCTCAGCCGGATCGAGAGCCAGCTCCAGGCCGCCCGCTAGTGGGCTTCCTGGACAGCCTGCTCGGGCGCAGCAAGCCGAAGGGGCCGGCGCCCGACCGGCTCTTCGCGCTGGCCACGGCCGCGATCCACCTCGAGGTCAACGGGCTGCGCTCGCGGGGGGCCGGGGCGATCGTCTTCCAGGCGCTCGCCACCGCCGACTTCCACGCCATCGCGTCGGAGATGGAGCAGATCGTGCGCGGCACGGGCGAGGAGACGGGCACGACGCTCGAGGTCACGGAGGACACCTACGGCTACCGGTGGATGATCCTGCGCGACCCCGACGTGGAGGACCTGGTCGTCGGCATCAACGCGGTGAGCGACGCGCTCGCGGTCGGCGGCTACGGCGAGCGCGTGCTCTGCGCGGTGTTCGCCTTCACGGACGACCGCGACCGGCCCCTGTACCTCATCTACAACTACAAGCGCGGCGCCTGGTACCCCTTCGCGCCCTCGAGCACCCAGGAGCGCGACGGCGAGCGCGAGCTGCAGGTCAAGGCGATCATCGGCGCCGAGCTGCCGGTCGAGGCCGAGCTCGAGCGCTGGTTCCCCCTGTGGGGGATCCCCATCTAGGGACCCCCCGGGCGCCCGCCTAGCCCGCGACGGCGGGCACCGCCTCCCGCTCGCGCTTGCGCTCGGCCACCAGGGCGCGGATCGCCTCCCAGTCCACGTCCTTGAAGTTGTGCATCGGGCAGTACTTCGGCCCGCACATGGAGCAGAACTCGGCCGACTTGAAGTAGTCGTCGGCGAGCGTCTCGTCGTGCATGGCCTGCGCGGTCTCGGGGTCGATGGCCAGCGCGAACTGCCGGCGCCAGTCGAACGCGAAGCGCGCCTCGGAGAGCTCGCGGTCCCAGGCCGCCGCGCGCCGGTCGCCGCGGGCCAGGTCGGCGGCGTGCGCGGCGATCCGGTAGGCGATGAGACCCTGCTTGACGTCCTCGGCGTCCGGCAGGCCGAGGTGCTCCTTCGGGGTGACGTAGCAGAGCATGGAGGTGCCGTGCCAGCCCACGACGGCGGCGCCGATGGCCGAGGTGATGTGGTCGTAGCCCGGCGCGACGTCGGTGACGAGCGGGCCGAGCGTGTAGAAGGGCGCGCCCTGGCAGACCTCCTGCTGGCGGCGCACGTTCGCCTCGAGCTGGTCGAGCGGCACGTGCCCGGGACCCTCGATCATGACCTGCACGTCGCGCGCCCAGGCGCGTCGGGTGAGCTCGCCCAGGGTGTCGAGCTCGGCGAACTGCGCTGCGTCGGAGGCGTCGGCGATCGAGCCGGGCCGCAGCCCGTCGCCGAGCGAGAGCGAGACGTCATGGGCGCGGCAGATCTCGAGGATGTCGTCGAAGCGCTCGAAGAGCGGGTTCTCGCGCCGGTGGGCGACCATCCAGCGGGCGAGGATGCCGCCGCCGCGCGAGACGATGCCGGTCACCCGGTGCTGGCAGAGCGGGAGGTGCTCGAGGCGCACGCCGGCGTGGATCGTCATGTAGTCGACGCCCTGGCGAGCCTGGTGCTCGATGACCTCGAGCAGGATCTCGGCGGTCAGGTCCTCGATCGCCTTCACGCGCTCGAGCGCCTGGTAGATGGGCACCGTGCCGATGGGCACGCAGGCGGCGGCGAGGATCGCCTCGCGCGTCTCGTCGATGCGCTTGCCCGTCGACAGGTCCATGACCGTGTCGGCCCCCCAGCGCTCGGAGAGGCGCAGCTTGGCGACCTCCTCGTCGAGGGAGGAGGTCGTCGGGGAGTTACCGATGTTCGCGTTGATCTTGACCCGGGCCCGCAGGCCGATGGCCATGGGGTCCAGGGCGGCGTGGTGCAGGTTGGCCGGGATGATCATGCGGCCCGCGGCGACCTCGTCGCGGACGGTCTCCCCGGGGAGATGCTCGCGCTCGGCGACGCGCTGCATCTCGGGGGAGACCACGCCCCGGCGGGCGAGGTGCATCTGGGTCCGGCAGACGGCGTCGGACGGGAAGGCGGTGCGCCTCATGGGTGTCCTCCCTTCGCTGGTGTGAACCAGATCAGGTTCGGCGGGTCTGGCGCTAGCGAGCGCCATCTCAGCCCCTCGGACAGGGACACCCCGGGATGGATGCGAGGCCGGGACCCTAACGGTCCCGGCCGCCCTTCGCGCTACGCCGGCTCGGGGATCAGGCCCTCGCCCGAGAACTCGTGCGCCGCCTCGGCGTAGGAGGTGTCGGCCGGCGGGACGAGCACGTCGGAGGAGGCGAGCTCGTCGTCGGGGACGGACGACCCGTCGCTGCGCACGAGCTCGAGCAGCTTGGCGAAGCACTGCTGGAACTCGCCCTCGTCGCCGCGCTCCACGGCGGCGACGCACGCGTTGTCGAGCTCGTTGACGCGCTCTCGCACCTCGTCGGTCAGCCGGTACTGGCCCTCGTTCATGATCCGGACGATCACTGGGCACCGCCCTGCGGCAGCCCCTGCGTCTGCCCGCCGCCCGACCCGAGCTCCGCGCGCATGCGGGAGAGCTCGTCGTCGACCTGGGAGCCCGAGGTGAGCTGCTGGAGCTCGCGCTCGATGTCATCCCGGGGCCCGCCGCCGAGCTGGGTGAGGTCCTCGAAGGTGCCTGCCTCCTCGAGCTCCTCGACGGCCGCGGCCCGCGCCCGCATGTTCTCCGTCTTGTCCACTGCGCGCTGCATCGCGAGGCCGACGTCGGCCATCTCCTCGCCCACGCCCGTGGCCGCCTCCGAGATGCGCACCTGCGCCTCGGCGGCGGAGTACTGCGCCTTGATGACCTCCTTCTTCGTCCGGAAGGCGTCGATCTTCGAGCGCAGCTTGCCCTCGGCGGCGGTGAGCTGGTCCTGCTGGGCCTGGAGCTCCGTGACCTGCTGGTCGAGGGTTTGCAGCTCGGTCTGGGCGAGCTGCTTGCGCTCGAGCGCCATGCGCGCGAGGTCCTCCCGGTTGGCGGCGAGCGCCTGCCGGGCCTGGGTGTCGAGCTTGACGACCTGCTGCTCGAGCTTCTCGGCCTGCAGCTGGATGCGCTTCTTCGACGTGACGACGTCGGCGATCCCCTTCTTGACCTGCTGGAGCTGCTCGAGCTGGCGCTGGTAGCTGTAGTCGAGCGTCTCCTCCGGGTCCTCCGCCCGGTCCATGATCCTGCTGAGCTTGGACTTGATCACGGTGGACATGCGCCCACTGAGCCCGGGCATGCGGGTCCTCCTGCGCCTTCGAGGGTTGGCTGGGCGAGAGGTTGCCCAGCAAGGGGCACCGCCACGCCTCCGCACGCGCCCGGCGAGTACGCTCGGCGCCCGTGCCCCGCGCGCTCGCCTGCGCCGTCGTCGCGGCCCTGCTCGCCCTCGCGGCCTGCGGGGAAGACGAGCCCCAGCGCCCTCCCCAGGCACCCGTCGTCGGCCTCGAGGGCACGGAGGAGGGGGCGGCGCGCGACCTCGGCTTCCCCGTCTTCGCCACGAAGAACACCACGAGGGTGGGCGGCGCGGACGCGGTCGCCGTGGCCGCCGGGGTCTCACGCGCGGTCTTCCCCGGGCGACCGCCCGAGGCGGTGGCGCTCGTCGACGCCGACGACTGGCGCGGCGCCGTCGCCGCCGCCGCCTTCATGGG
>JALYMR010000377.1 GCA_030773615.1 Actinomycetota bacterium | reverse complement strand
TGCGCTGCGGGCGTCGGACGCCGAGCGCGACGCCATGATCACCGCCCTGCGCGATGCGGCGGCCGAGGGCGCCTGGCGCGTCGGCGACCGCCCGCTCGTCATCGAACGCGACCCCGATCCCGTCCAGTCCGACCGGCTGGTCATGCTGCACCATGAAGGTGACCTCCTGACGGGGCCGCGACTGCCCGAGACAGTCGCCTTCGCCTGCTCAGGAGGTCATTCTTCGTTCACACCCGGACGGATACCGTCCCGCGCATCGGTGGATCGAGGCTTAGCTGAGTCGCTGCTACTTCTGCTTTGAGGCGGGGGCCCGGTCTGGGGCGCGCGGCGGGGGTCGCACGTTGTGAGGATCGTTATGGGAAGAGTGGCATGCTCGGGGGGACCGTCGGCGGCATGGTTGCTGCCTTTGCGGCATGGTTGCTGCCTCGGCGCATGGTTGCCGCCGGCGGTCTCCCTGTGAGCGAGGACGAACCGCGCATCGAGAAGGTCCGGGAGAACCGGCTGCGGCGGGCGGCTGCCCGCCAGGGGCTGGTGCTCCGGAAATCCCGGCGGCGCGATCCGCGCGCCTATGACTTCGGGAGGTGGTAGTGGGTCAGTTTGAATCGAAACTGACTCACTACCCTTGAGCCTAAAGCGCGGGTGCGTGATCGGCAGGCCACTGTAGTAGTCCGGCCAGCCGTACCAGGCCCCCCTGCGAACCTCCCAGATTGTCTCCCAGTCGTCGTGAATGGGCCGGGGCGGAATCGGGTTGGCGCTGTTCTGGCTGGCGAACAGCTGCCCGCCGGAGAACCGGTAACCGAAGTCCGACCGCAGCCCCCACACGTAAAGCTCGAGGTCCGAGCCGTCGGGGTTGGCGCGCAGGAAGGCACCGTTGCACGGCAGCTGGCCCTGGATCACCTGGCCTCGAGAGGTGCGCTGCCCGAACGGCACATACACCCCGTACACGACCCGATCAAACGGGTCGGCCGTGAAGACGTTGCGAAAGGCGAAGTTCTTGCCGGTGAGACGTCCTGGCAGGGAACCTCGTGCTTGTCCGGCTTGTTGTACTCCACCAGGACTTCTAGCATCTCCGCGTCCACCGGGCCGGCATTGCCCTGCCTGGAGACGAAGAAGTACATCTTCCCGCCCCGGAAGATCACCCGGTTGTTCTGAAATGGGCCCCAGGCCGGAAGTCGTTGATGATCGCCCGAAAATGACCCGTGGCCGGGTTGAGCGTCGAGACCCTGGTGCGGTGCGTGACATACAGCAGCCCGTTGCGCCAGGTCAGGCCCGTGACCGGGCCGATCAAGCCTTCCGGCATCTCCGACGAGCTGCTCACCGCGCGAATCGCCGCGAGCGGCACGTTGTCGTCGAACACGACCGTCGTCGTGCCGTCGCGCCTGAGCTCAAGAATCCGCAGGGCGGCGCCGTATCGGGATCAGCGCCAAACGTATGCGCCCCCGCCTCCGCAATGAACGTCCGGCCGCCCCCGAAGGCGATCGCGGTCGGGTAGTTCAACCCGGTCGCCACCGCCTGCACGCGGTACCCCCGGGGACCCGAATGTCGCCCGTATCCACCGGCCGCGCGCTCTCCCCGCCCTCCGGCGCCTGTGCGCTTGCCACGCCCCCAAATCCGGAACCCACACCCACTCCGACTGCAACCGCGAGCACGGCAGCCGCCGAGCGTCGAACCCTCGCCATCTCTCCCCCTCGTCTCCCGGCGGGCCCTCCGCGACGGCCGCGATCTTGCCCAATCGCGATCAGCGAGGCAGCGCCGCGTCCGAAAAGTGACGAAGCGGTCAACGAACCGATCGTGGCTAGAGTCTTCGATCGGGTGCGTAAGTAAGATCGCGCTCGATGATCCGGACGATGCAGGGGATCGGCGGGGCCGGACGCTCCACGCTTGCCAGCATCCAGCAGGAGGTGCCCGTCACCTTCCGTTACCCGGTCTGCTTCACCCGCGGGCTGCTGGACACCGGCAACCCGCTGCTGCGCGACGCGATCGCCGGGGACGCCACCCCCGGCGCCCGGCGCGCGCTCTTCGTGGTCGACGCCGGGGCCGCCCGGCACCATCCCGAGCTCGTCGAGGGAATCGGCGCCTACTGCCGCGCCCACGCCGATGCGCTCGAGCTGGTCGCCCCGCCGATCCTCATGCCGGGGGGCGAGACGGTCAAGAACGACCCCGTCCACGTAGAGCGCGTGCAGGCCGCCATCGAGGCGGGCGGCATCTGCCGGCAGTCCTACCTGGTGGCCGTGGGCGGCGGGGCGGTGCTCGACGCGGCCGGCTTCGCGGCCGCCACCGCGCATCGCGGCGTGCGCCTCGTCCGCGTGCCGACGACGGTCCTGGCCCAGAACGACTCCGCGGTCGGCATCAAGAACGGGATCAACGCGTTCGGCAAGAAGAACTTCGTCGGCGTCTTCGCCCCGCCGCACGCGGTGCTCAACGACTACGACTTCCTGGTCACGCTGGCCGACCGCGACTGGCGGGGCGGATTGTCGGAGGCGGTGAAGGTCGCTCTCCTCAAGGACCCCGCCTTCTTCGACTGGCTGGAGGAGCACGCCGACGACCTGCGCTCACGCGACATGGCGGCCATGGAGCACGCCGTGCACCGCTGCGCCGAGCTGCACCTCGACCACATCGCCACGAGCGGTGACCCCTTCGAGCTGGGGTCGTCGCGGCCACTGGACTTCGGCCACTGGGCCGCCCACAAGCTCGAGGCGCTCTCCGGCTACGCGCTGCGCCACGGCGAGGCCGTGGCCGTCGGCCTGGCCCTCGACTCGACCTACGCGCACCTGGCCGGTCTGCTCGGCGAGGCAGAGTGGCGCCGCGTGCTCGCCGTCCTCGCCGCCCTCGGGCTGTCGCTCCACACCCCCGAGCTCGCCCTCGAGCGCCCCGACGGCCGCCCCCGCTTCCTCGAGGGGCTGGACGAGTTCCGCGAGCACCTCGGCGGCCGGCTCACCGTCATGCTGCTCGAAGGCATCGGCCGCGGCCTGGAGGTCCACGCGCTCAGCGAGCCCACGCTGCTGCGAGCGGCGGCGCTGCTGCGGGAGCACGACGCCGCCATGACCAAGGAGGACCCATGCCAGCCCACGCCGGCACTTGCCCGCTGACCCAGCGGCAGCTCATCGACAAGGAGTTCATGGAGCAGCGCGTGAAGGTGCTCGAGCTGGCCGCCTTCCTCGACCGGCTGGAGCGCGCGCGCGAGCTCGACGGCGAGGAGGACTTCCGCCTTCAGGCCACCCGCCGTGCGCTCGCAGTGCTCAGCGAGGACGCCGGCGACCGCGTCAAGCGCGTGCAGATGCTGTTCAGCGATCCCCGGACCGACCTCCTCCCCGAGCTCGACCGCAAGGCCGCCTACGGCGCCTACGACCACCAGGCCCGCTAGCCATGGACTACGTCGACCTCCACGCCCACATGGTCTCGCGCACGACGAACGACTACCGGCGCATGGCCCTGGCGGGCTGCGTCGCCGTCACCGAGCCCGCCTTCTGGGCCGGCTACGACCGCTCCTCGGCGGCGGCCTTCGCCGACTACTTCAATCAGCTGACCGAGTTCGAGCCCGCGCGCGCCGCCGCTCACGGCATCGCGCATTACACGTGGCTGTGCCTGAATCCCAAGGAGGGAGAGGACCGGGCCCTGGCCCGCGAGGTCGTCGAGCTCATCCCGCGCTACCTCGACCGCCCGAACGTGCTGGGCATCGGCGAGATCGGCCTCAACCGGGTGACCCGCAACGAGCTGGCCACGTTCGTGGACCACGTCGAGCTCGCGCTCGGCCACGACCAGCTCATCCACATCCACACGCCGCACCTCGAGGACAAGTGGAAGGGCACCAAGGTCATCGTGGAGACCCTGGCCGCCGACGACCGCATCGATCCTGCGCGGGTCATGGTCGACCACGCCGAGGAGCACACGGTGGAGATGATCCTCGAGGCGGGCTTCTGGACCGGCCTCACCCTGTACCCCACCACGAAGGTGTCGCCGGGCCGGGCGGTGGACGTGCTCGAGATGTACGGCATGGAGCGCATCTGCGTGGCCTCGGCGTGCGACTGGGGCGACAGCGAGCCGCTCGCGGTGCCCGAGTTCATCCTCGAGATGCGCCGCCGCGGGCACCCCGACGGCCTCATCCGCCGCGTCGTGCTCGAGAACCCCGCCGAGTTCCTCGGCCAGTCGCCGAAGTTCCGCCTGCCCGAGCGCGCCCGCGACGCGGTAGCGCGCTAGGGGTCGGGGTGCGCATCGGCTCCGGCGGGGTCCTCGACCTCGGCTACTGCACGAACATCCACCCCGCGAATGGCTGGGGGGAGGTGCTCGGCAGCCTGCGCGCCCACGCGCCGGCGCTGAAGGCGCGGCTGCGCCCCGCGGGACCCTTCGGGATCGGCCTGCGCCTGTCGGGGGCCGAGAGCCGGGAGCTGCTCGCCGGCGACCGCCTGGCGCGCTTCCGCGAGTTCCTCGCCGCCGAGGACCTCTACGTCTTCACGATCAACGGCTTTCCCCACGGCTCCTTCCACGGAGACCCCGTCAAGGCCGACGTGCACGCCCCCGACTGGCGAACCGACGAGCGGGTCGCCTACACGCTGCGCCTGGTCGAGATCCTCGCCGCGCTCGTCCCGGCCGGCGGGGAGGGGAGCATCTCCACCAGCCCGCTCTCCTATGCCGGCTGGGTGCGCTCCGACGACGTGGGCGCCTGGGAGCGCTTCGCGGACAACCTCGCCGGGGTGGCCGAGGCGCTCGTGCGCCTGCGCCGGGAGCGCGGAATCCTCCTGCACCTCGACATCGAGCCCGAGGCCGACGGCCTGCTCGCGGACTGCGCCGACCTCGAGCGCTTCTACCGCCGCTGGCTGCTGGGCCGCGGAGCGCAGGCGCTGGCCGCCGCGCTCGGCTGTCCGCGGGGCGAGGCGTGCGAGCACCTGCTCGAGCACGTGCGCGCGTGCTTCGACGCCTGTCACGCCGCGGTGGCCTACGAGGAGCCGGGGGAGGCGCTCGACCGCCTCCAAGCCGCGGGCATCCGCGTGGGCAAGGTCCAGCTCTCCAGCGCGCTGCGGGTGGCGCTCGAGGAGGCGCCGGCCGACCGTGCCGCCACGGAGCGGGCGCTGCGGGCGTTCGCCGACTCCACGTACCTGCACCAGGTGGCCCAGCGCAACCGCGACGGCTCGCTCGTGCACTACCCCGACCTGCCCGAGGCGCTCGCCCGCATCCAGGACCCGCGCGCCGAGGAGTGGCGCATCCACTTCCATGTCCCGATCTTCGTGGACCGCTACGCGGGCTTCCGCTCCACTCAGGACGAGCTGCGCCGGACGCTCGAGCTCGTGCGCGAGCGCAGGGTCGCGCGCCACCTGGAGATCGAGACGTACACGTGGGACGTGCTGCCCGCCGACCTGAAGGCCGAGCTCGTGGACTCGATCGGCCGCGAGTACGCCTGGGTGCTCGATGTCCTCGGCTGAGGCGCTCCGGCTGCGGGGCGGGGCGTGGCGCGCGCGGGCCGCCGCTTGGCTCGCCCTGGCCCGGCTCTCCAACGCGCCGACCGTGGTCAGCAACGTGCTGGCCGGGGCGGCGCTGGCCACTGCCGTGCCCGCCGCCGGCACGGTGGCGCTGCTCGCCGCCGGCCTCGTGCTCTTCTACGCCGGCGGGATGGTGCTCAACGACCTCTGCGACCTGGCCGTCGACCGTCGCGAGCGCCCCGGCCGGCCGCTCGTCCGCGGGCTCGTCGCACCGCGGCAGGCGGCCGCCGCGACCGTCGCCCTCTTCGCCGCCGGGCTCGTCCTGCTGCTCGCGGCCGGGACGGCGCCGGCGGCGTGGGGGCTCGTGCTGCTCGCCCTCATCATGCTCTACGACCGGTGGCACAAGGGCAACCCGCTCTCGCCGCTGCTCATGGCGGGCACGCGCGCGCTGGTCTACGTCATCGCCTTCGCCGCGTTCGCCGGGGGCCTCCCGGCGGAGCTCCTGGTGGCCGCCGGCCTGCTCTTCGCCTACGTCGTGGGGCTCACCCAGATCGCCAAGGCGGAGGCGGGTGGCGCGCTGGCCCGCCACTGGCCGGCGGTGCTCGTCCTGCTGCCCCTCGCGTGGTACGGCTGGCAGGCGGCCGACCCCGCCGTGGCCGCCGCGCTCGTGCTCTTCGCCGCGTGGACGCTGTACGCCGCCTCCTTCGCCTACCGTCGGGGTGACGTGGGCGGGGCCGTCGGCCGCCTGGTCGCCGGGATCTCGCTCTACGACGCGCTGGTGCTCGCCGCCGCCGGCGCGCCCGCCGTGCTCGTGGGCCTGGCGGTCGCCGCCTTCGCGGCCACGGTGACGCTCCAGCGCCGGATCGCCGGGACGTAGCACGAGTGCGCAAGACCGCCGTGCTGTGCGCCGTGGGCCTCACCCCCAGCCTGCTCGGGGAGGCCACCCCCCGCCTGTCGGCCTTCGCTCGCCGCGGCGGGCTCGCCCCTGTCACCGGCGTCACCCCGGCAGTGACCTGCACCGTGCAGAGCACGTACCTGACGGGCGAGCCGCCCGCCGGCCACGGCGTGGTGGGCAACGGCTGGTACCACCGCGACACCAGCGAGGTGCGCTTCTGGCAGCAGTCCAACCGCCTGGTGCAGGGGCGGAAGGTGTGGGAGCGCGCCCGCGAGCTCGATCCCAGCTTCACCTGCGCCAACCTCTTCTGGTGGTTCAACATGTACTCGTCGGTGGACGTGGCGGTGACCCCCCGGCCGATGTATCCGGCCGACGGGCGCAAGCTCCCCGACGTGCACACCCACCCCGCGGAGCTGCGCGGCGCCCTCCAGGCCGAGCTCGGACAGTTCCCGCTGTTCAAGTTCTGGGGCCCCGCGACCTCGATCGAGGCCACACGCTGGATCGCCGAGTCCGCCAAGTGGGTCGACCGCCGCCACGACCCCACCCTCACCCTCGTCTACCTGCCCCACCTCGACTACTGCCTCCAGCGGGGGGGTCCCGACCCGGCGCGCAACGCCGGCGACCTGCGCGAGCTCGACGAGGTGTGCGGGGACCTCATCGAGCACTACCAGGACCGCGGCGCCCGCGTCATCGTCCTCTCCGAGTACGGGATCGTCCCCGTCTCGCGGCCCGTGCACCTCAACCGGGTGCTGCGCCGGCACGGGCTGGTCAGCGTGCGCGACGAGCTCGGCCACGAGCTGCTCGACGCGGGGGCGAGCACAGCCTTCGCCGTCGCCGACCACCAGGTGGCCCACGTCTACGTGAACGACCGGGCCCGCGCGGGGGAGGTCCGCGCGCTGCTCGAGGCGGTCGAGGGCGTGGAGCGGGTCGTCGACGAGGAGGGCAGGCGAGCGTATGGCCTCGACCACCCGCGCTCGGGCGAGCTCGTGGCGATAGCCGAGCCCGACGCCTGGTTCACCTACTACTTCTGGCTCGACGACGCGCGCGCCCCCGACTACGCGCGAACCGTCGACATCCACCGCAAGCCCGGCTACGACCCCGTCGAGCTCTTCGTCGATCCGGCGATCAGGCGGCCCAAGCTGGCCATCGGCCGGCGGCTGGTGCGCAGCCGCCTGGGCTTCCGCGGGCTCATGGACGTCATCACGCTCGACGCGAGCCTCGTGCGCGGCTCCCACGGCCGGGTGCCCGAGGACGCCGCGGCCGGGCCCCTGCTCATGACCGACGCGCCCGAGCTGCTCGAGGCCGATCCGGTCGAGGCCATCGCCGTCGGCGACCTCGTCCTGCGGCACCTGGCGCGCTGAGCAGGGCACTGGGTCTCGCGCTGCCTGTCGAGCCCTGACAGGCCGCGCTCCCGACCGAGCGCGCCCGACGCGTCCGCGGTTCCATTCCAGCGGGGCGAGGAACGAGGTCGAGCCGGGTCGGAGAGCGAGGCGGTGGTGCGTCCGGCGTCGCCGGGGGTGACCAGGCGGCGAGGACGGCTGCCTTGCAGCGCGCGCCGGAGCGCGGGTGCCGGCGTAGCTGCTTGCCGCGTCGACGGCCGAACTGATGCGCGCCCCGGTGTCGCGCCCGCGCCCCGCTTTGGCCCGGCCGGGCTGCCAGTCCGTGACCGTGCGCCGGTAGGCGGCTTCCGGCATGTTCGGCGAGCTGGCGCTCGAGGCGGTCGCGCTCGCCCGTCTCCTACACCGGATTGGGGGTGGTCGGGTCGGGCTTGCGCTGGGGGGCGCCCGCGCGCAGCTCGAGCGTGCGGACCTTGCGCCGGACGAGCCCCGGGCGCGCGAACGCGTAGTCCTCCTGCTTGGTGAGCAGGTGCCAGGCGAGCACCGCGAGCTTGCGTGCCACGGCCACGGTGGCCACGTGGCGGCCGCGCCGCCCGGCTGTCCGCTGGGCGAAGGCACGTAGCGGGCCGGGGCTCTTGGCCGCCGACCAGGCCGCTTCGACGAGCACGTGGCGGGCCGCCGTCGAGCCCTCCTTCGAGACGCGGCCGTGACGGGCGGGCGCGTTGCCCGACTGGCGAACCGTCGGGTGCAGCCCGAGATAGCCGACCAGGTGCTGGGCGAGAGGTCGCGCAGGGTGGAGTGCAAGCGCGTGTGGTTGAACCAGCCGAGGTACCTCGCGACGGCCAGCTCGGCCTCGAAGCGCGTCCTGAACGGGCGGCCCTGGACGAGCTCGGCCTTGAGGGTGCCGACGAACGACTCGGCCATCGCGTTG
>JALYMR010000376.1 GCA_030773615.1 Actinomycetota bacterium | reverse complement strand
CGCACCGCGGCCCTTGACGGCTGGCTGTGGACCTACAACCATCGCCGCCCCCACGGCGCCCTCAGCCACAAGCCGCCCGCAGCTCGGCTCCACGAGCTGAACAACCTGGCTGGGTCCTACACCTAGGGCCGGGAAGCCGTCGCAGACGGCCGGCCCGAGGCCGTGGGAGGCCGGACAGCCGTGGGGGACGGCCGGGCTTCACCGGCGGGGGCCCCTCAACTCCGCGGCGAGCCCGCCGATCACCGAGAGTGGCGCCCACGGATCGGGCGCCGAGCACCGCCAGGGACGGCCATGCACCCCCACCTGCATGGAACTGTTCGATACCACCCACTCCGCCCTCGAGCGCGCGATGCACGGCGCGAGCCTGCGCCAGGCCACGCTCGCCGAGAACCTCGCGAACGCGAACACCCCGCGCTACCAGCGGCGCGACGTGAGCTTCCACGACGCCCTGCGCTCGGCCCTGGTCGGCGGCAAGGAGGCGCTCGAGACCGTCGAGGTCACGCCGATCGTCGACACGGAGGCGCCCCTGCGCGCCGACGGCTCGAACGTCGACGTCGACCGCGAGGCCGCCGAGCTGGCCAAGAGCGGCCTCGAGCACGAGGCCCTCGTCACCGTGGCCCGCGCCCGCACGGACATCCTGCGCACCGCGATGGGCGTCGCCTGATGGGCCTGTTCGACGCCCTGAACGTCTCGGCCACCGGCCTCACCGCCGAGCGCACGCGGATGGACGTGACCGCGGAGAACCTCGCGAACGCGCAGAGCACGGGCGGCTATCGGCGCAAGGACGTCGTCCTGCGCCAGGCCGGCGACGGCTTCGCCGGCGCCCTGAGCTCCGCCCTGGGCAGCGCCCGGGCCGGCGCGGGCGCCCCGCCGCGGGGCGTCGAGGTCGCCGCGGTGGTTCAGGACGAGCTGCCGAACCGGCGCATCTACGACCCCGGCCACCCCGACGCGGACGCGCGCGGCTACGTCGAGCTGCCGAACGTCAACCCGGCCACGGAGATGGTCGACCTGATCGCCGCCTCGCGCGCCTACGAGGCGAACGTCACCGCGCTGCAGACCGCGAAGGCCATGTTCACGAAGACGCTCGAGCTCCTGCGCTGATGCCCGCGATCGACCCGAGCTTCCTCACGACCGGCCCCGAGTGGTCCGTCGAGCCGCTCGCCCCCGGGGGCGCCGGCGGCGCGCCGCAGCCCGAGGGACCCGGCTTCGGCGAGCTCCTCGGCGCCCAGGTCGAGCGCCTCACCGGGCTGCAGGAGGAGGCGGCCCAGGCCTCCCAGGCACTGGCCACCGGCCAGGCCACCGACCCGACCTCCGTCGTCATGTCCGTCGAGCGCGCGCGCCTGGCCATGCAGCTCGCGAGCCAGCTGCGCACGAAGGGCGTCGAGGCGGTCAACGACATCTTCCACACCCAGGTCTAGCCCGCCGTGCCCAAGCTCCTCGCCGCCCTGACCATGCGCCAGCGCCTCACCCTCGGGGCCGCGGCGCTGGGTGTCGTGCTCGTCACCTTCCTCCTGCTGCGGGTGGCCACGGCGCCGTCGTACACCCCGCTGCTCAGCGGCGTCGACCCCGCGGAGACGAACGACGTCACGCAGGCGCTCGACGCCCAGGGCATCCCCTACAAGCTCGAGAACAACGGCACCGCAGTCGCTGTGGAGCAGGGCGACAGCGCCCGCGCGCGGGTCGCCCTCGCCAGCCAGGGCCTCGGTGGCTCGGGCGGCGCGGGCAAGCCGGGCTACGAGCTGCTCGACGAGCAGAAGCTCGGCGCGAGCGACTTCCAGCAGAAGGTGAGCTACCAGCGCGCGCTCGAGGGCGAGATCGCGAAGACCGTGGGCCAGATCCCCGGCGCGGGCGACGCGAAGGTGCAGCTCACCCTGCCCGAGGACGAGCTGTTCTCCGACGAGGCCAAGGCGGCCACCGCCGCGGTCATGCTCGGCAGCTCGGGCGGCGCGCTCGACGAGGGTCAGGTGCGGGGCATCGCCAGCCTCGTGGCCTCGAGCGTCGAGGGCCTGAAGCCCGACAAGGTCACGATCACCGACGGCGCGGGCCAGATGCTCTGGCCGTCCGCCGCGGGCGGCGAGGCGGGTGGCGGCGGGGGCAGCGCGAACCCGAAGGCCGCCGCCGAGAGCCGCTACAACGCCGAGCTCGAGGCGTCGCTGAACGGGATGCTCGCCCGCACCCTCGGCGCCGGCAAGGCCCAGGTCATGGTCCGCTCGGACCTCGACGTGGACGAGACCTCGCAGGAGCGCCTGCGCTACGACCGCCGCGGCACGCCCGCCCGGGTCACCGAGGAGGACGAGCGCCTGCGCGGCACCGGCGCCGGCGTGGGCGGCACCGCGGGCGCGGTCCCGAACATCGACGGGACCCGCGGGGCGCAGGGCGCCGGCGGGCGGTCGAACTACCGCAAGCGCTCGGAGGCCACCGACTTCCTCGTGGGCAAGGAGGTGACGCGCACGAAGCGCGCGCCGGGGGCCGTGAACCGCCTCGACGTGGCCCTGCTCGTCGACGAGACCGTGCCCATGGGCGCGATGACCGGCCTCGAGGACGCCGTGGGCCGCGCCGCCGGCGTGCAGGCCGACCGTGGCGACGAGATCACGGTGACCCGCCTGGCCTTCGCCGACGGCGGCGCCACGGGCGAGACCGGCCTCGTGCAGGGCGCCCTCTCCTACGCGAAGTGGGCGGCGCTCGGGCTCGGGCTCCTACTCCTCCTCGCCTTCGTCGCCCGCGCCCTGCGCCGGCGCGAGGACGCCCCGCTCGGCGAGCCCACCTGGCTGCGCGAGATCGAGGTCCCGCGGCCCATCGCCGCGCTCGAGGCCATGCCCCAGGCCGCGACGTTCGAGCTCCCGCCCCCGCCGGTCTCCCCGCAGCGCCAGCAGGTCGAGGACCTCGTGGCCGACGAGCCCGAGCGGGTCGCCCAGCAGCTGCGCGAGTGGCTCGAGGAGGACCAGCGGTGAGCAGCGAGCTCGAGACCCGCGAGCCTCCGAGCGCGACGCTCGACCTGCGCACGATGAAGGGCCGCCAGAAGGCCGCGGCCTTCCTCGTCAGCCTCGGCCCCGAGCGTGCGGCCGAGATCATGAAGCACCTCACCGACGGCGAGGTCGAGGCCCTGTCGGCCGACATGGCGTCCGTGTGGCGCGTCGAGCCCGACGACGCCGAGGCGCTCTACCGGGAGATGCACGCCCGCCTGGCCGGGGGGCGCGCCGCCGCCCTGGGCGGTCTCGACTACGCGCGCGAGGTCCTCGAGCACCTCCTCGGACCCGAGAAGGCGGCGGAGATCGTCGGTTCGCTCACCGCCAAGGGCGAGCTGCGTCCCTTCGACTTCCTGCGCCGCACCCCGCCCGAGCGCATCCGTGCGTTCCTCCTCGACGAGTCGCCGCAGACCATCGCGCTCGTGCTCGGCAGCGTCTGGAGCGGGCTGGCCGGCCGGGTGCTCGCCGAGCTGCCCACCCCGATGCAGGCCGACGTCGCCCAGCGGATCGCCACGATGCAGGAGACGAACCCGAGCATCATCGCCGACATCGACCGGGGCCTGCGCGACAAGCTCTCGGCGATCAGCACGCACGAGTTCACCACGCCCGGCGGCGTCGACTCGCTCGCCCAGATCCTCAACTCGGCCGGGCGCTCGGCCGAGATCCACGTGCTCGAGCACCTCGAGGAGCACGACCCGCAGCTCGCCGACCAGGTCAAGCTGCGCATGTTCACCTTCGAGAACCTCCTCGAGCTCAGCGACCGCGACATCCAGCTCGTGCTCCGCGAGGTCGACCCGAAGGACCTCATGCTCGCGCTGCGGGGCGCGAAGGCCGAGCTCGTGGAGAAGATCCTGGCGAACATGTCCCAGCGCGGCGCGGAGATGCTGCGCGAGGACATGGACGTCCTGCCCCCGCAGCGCCGCTCGCTCGTGGAGGCCGCCCAGAACACGATCGTCACCGCTGCGCGGCGCCTCGAGGAGGCCGGCGCGCTCGTGCTGCGCAAGGGCGACGGCGACGGGGACGAGGTCCTGTGAGGGGCGCCTTCGAGCTGCCGACGCTGACACCGCGGCCCGTCGTCGCGCCCCCGGCGCCCGCGGCCGCCGTCCCCGCGCCGGCCGTGCCGGATCCCGTCGAGCTCGCGGA
>JALYMR010000375.1 GCA_030773615.1 Actinomycetota bacterium | reverse complement strand
GGCGCCGGCCGCTGGCCGCCGCCGCCCTGGCGGGCCTGTTCCCCGTCGCCGTGCTCGTCGCGAACCGGCTCGGCATCGGACCCTTCCGCGCCGACCTGCGCGGGGGCGAGCTGCGCCGCTCCTCCCTGCGCGCGATCGGCGAGGCGGTGGGGCGCCTGCGCGTCGGGGCGCGGCACGTGCTCTTCGGCCACTCGCACCGCACGGGCCCGCTGCCCGACGACGACGAGGCGGAGTGGCGCAGCCTCGGGGGCGCCGACCTGCACAACGCGGGCAACTGGGTCTTCGAGCCGGCCTTCCTGGCCGGGCCGGACGGGGCGAGCCCCTACTGGCCGGGCGGCGCGCTCGCCCTGCGCGCGGAGGGGCCGCCCCGGCTCGAGCGCCTGCTCGACGACGTGCCGGGCGAGCTGCTGCGCCCCTACTAGGAGGCCAGCCCGGGCTCGAACTGCACAGCATGGCAGGTCACGCCGGGGCCGACCTCGAGCTCGAGCACGCCGGCCGTGTGGCGCCCGTGCTCGACGAGCGGCACGCAGGCCGCGCCGTCGACCGCGATCGCCCGCCCGTTCGCGCGCACCTCGCCGCGGCCCTCGAGGACGGCCCACACCGCCCCGGCCTCGTAGGGCCCGGACCACGCGCCGGACTGGTCGGGGGTCGGCGGCGCGAGGCGGGCGTCGGGCGCGTCCTCGGGGCGCAGCGGCGCGAGCGGCTCGCGCTCGACGCCCAGGAGCCCCTGGATCTCGCGCTCCGTCTCCGCGTACGCCCCCTGGCCGAGGTGGAACTCGTGCAGGAGCAGCTCGCGGTTCCACAGGTAGCGGGCGGGCCAGCCCTGGTTGCCGTACAGCCACCAGAGCCGGAAGTCGAGGTCGAGCGCGACGGCGTGCTCGATGCCGAGCCGGGCGACGGCGGCCCGCACGAGCGCCTCGTCGCGCCCGGGCGGCGACCCGGGCGCGTGCACGGAGACGACGCGCAGCCCGTCGGCCGCGTAGCGCTCGTGCCACGCCCGGACGTAGGGCAGGGTGCGCAGGGAGTGCACGCGGAAGGGGTCGAAGAACTCGACGAGCACGGGGCGCCCGCGCTGCTGGTCGAGGCGCAGGGTGGCCACGTTCACCCAGCGCAGCTCGCGCGGGAAGGGCGGCGCGGGGATGGTGTCCACCGGGGCGCGCACGACGCCGGACGGTAGCCTCGCGGGGTGATCGCGACCGCGATGCTGGCCCACGGGGCGCACTGGCTCGAGTCGGTGCTCTTCCTCGCGCCGGTGGCCGCCGTCGTGGGCTGGTTCAGCTGGCGGGCGCTGCGCGAGCGCCGTCGCTGAGCACGCGCAGGTCGTGCGCGAGGGCCTCGGGGTCGAGCCTCGAGACGGGGAAGCCGATCCGCTGCACCCCGCGGCCGTCGAGCAGGACGACGTGGGCGGAGTGCTCGAAGCCGTCGCCCTGGGGCTGGATGCCGTAGGCGCGCCACTGCCGGGCGAGGGCCGGCCGGTCGCCGAGCAGGTAGCGCATGCGCCCCTGGAGCCCCTGCCGGCGCAGGAAGCGCCGCGCGCGCTCGGGCGTGTCGTTCGCCGGGTCGACGCTCACCGCGAGGGCGGGCACGTCGCGCCCGAGGTCGTCGAGCGCGCCGCGCACCTGCTGGGCGGTGAGCGGGCAGGTGTCCTCGCACGACGTGTACAGGAAGGTCACGACGACGGGCTGGCCGCGCAGCTCGCGCAGGGAGACCGGGCGCCCGTCCTGGTCGCGAAGGCCGCGGAGCTCGGCGGGCGGGACGCCCGGGGGACGCAGGGCGCCCGCGAACGGCGACCCCGGCCCCTGCGTGCCCTCGTCGCCCCCTCGGGCCTGGGCCAGGAGCGCCGCCCCGCTGAGCGCGAGGAGGAGCGCGGCGGCCACGACGACGGCGAGGCGGACGCGGGCGGGCACCCTGTCCAGGCTAGTGCCGGGGGACGCGCAGCTATACTTTCTGAAGCGATGAGCCCGACGAGCGCAGAGTACATCCGCCAGGTCAAGAGCCAGATCGACGAGGTCGACCCCGCCGAGGTGCGTGAGGTCATCGACGAGGGCGTCGCCGTCGTCGACGTCCGCGAGACGGAGGAGGTCGCCGCGGGCAAGCTCCCCGGCGCCCTGCACGTCCCCCGCGGGTTCCTCGAGTCGCGCATCGAGGGCGCCGTCCCCGATCGCGACCAGCGCGTCGTCCTCTACTGCGCGTCGGGCACCCGCTCCGCGCTGGCCGCCGACACGCTCAGGCAGCTCGGCTACCACGACGTCGCCTCCATGACGGGGGGGATCACGCTCTGGAAGGACCGCGGCTACGACGTCGAGGTCCCCCGCAGCTTCACCCCCGAGCAGCGCGAGCGCTACTCGCGCCACTTCCTCCTGCCCGAGATCGGCGTCGCGGGCCAGGAGCGGCTGCTCGACGCGCGGGTGCTGCTGCTCGGCGCGGGCGGCCTGGGCTCGCCCGCCGCGCTCTACCTGGCCGCCGCCGGGGTGGGGACAATCGGCCTCGTCGACGACGACGACGTCGACCTGTCGAACCTCCAGCGCCAGGTCATCCACACGACGGACCGCATCGGCGTGGCCAAGGTCGACTCCGCCGAGGAGGCGATGAAGGCGATCAACCCGGGCGTCGAGGTCGTCAAGCACCGCGCGCGCCTCAACGCAGAGAACATCCTCGACCTCCTCGAGGGCTACGACGTCGTCGTCGACGGGGCGGACAACTTCCCGACGCGCTACCTGCTAAACGACGCCTCCGTGCGCCTGCGGATCCCCGTCGTGAGCGCCTCCATCCTGGGCTTCGACGGCCAGCTCTCGGTGTTCAAGCCCTACGACGGGCCGTGCTACCGCTGCCTGTACCCCGTGCCGCCGCCGGCCGAGCTCGCGCCCTCGTGCGGGGCGAACGGCGTGCTCGGCGTCCTCCCGGGGACCATGGGGCTGCTGCAGGCCACGGAGGTCATCAAGCTCGTCGTGGGCGTCGGCGAGCCGCTCGTCGGGCGGCTGCTGCTCTACGAGGCCCTCGGGACGCACTTCACCGAGCTCAAGGTGCGGCGCGACCCCGACTGCCCCGTGTGCTCCCGGGCCCCCGAGGACATCCCCGAGGAGGAGCTCGGGGTGTTCCCCGACTACGACGCGTTCTGCGCCGGCGCAGGCTAGGGTCAGGCCATGGCGACCGTCCGCATCCCGCCCGTGCTGCGCCCGTCGACGGGGGGCGAGCGCGAGGTCGACGCCGCCGGGGCCAGCGTGGGTGACGTCCTCCACGCCCTCGCCGAGCGCCACCCGGCGACCCAGACCCAGCTCTTCGGCGACGGCGGCGACCTCAACCGCTACGTCAACGTCTACCTCAACGACGAGGACGTGCGGGTGCTCGAGGGCCTCAAGACGCCGGTGGGCGAGCGCGACGTGCTCGTCATCCTGCCCGCCATGGCGGGCGGGATCTGAGCGGGGAGCGGACATGACCGCCCCGCCCCTTCACCGCCAGCCCTGTGGCGGTCGCTTCGGCGACCTCCTGGGCGCCATCGGCAACACCCCGCTCGTCGAGCTGAAGCGCCTGAGCCCGAAGCCCGGGGTGCGGATCTGGGCGAAGCTCGAGTCCGCGAACCCGACGGGCTCGGTGAAGGACCGCGTGGCCCGGGCGCTCGTGGACGACGCCGAGCAGAGGGGGCTCCTGCGCCCCGGCCAGACCATCCTCGAGCCCACCTCGGGCAACACGGGGATCTCCCTGGCCATGATCGCCAGGCGCCGCGGCTACCGCCTGCGGGTGGTCATGCCCGACAACGTCACGCCCGAGCGCACGCAGCTCCTGCGCATGTACGGCGCGGAGATCGTGCCCAGCCCGGGGGCGCTGGGCTCCAACGGCGCCGTCTCCCTCGCCCTCGAGCTCGCGGCCGCCGACGACTCGCTGCACCTGCCCTACCAGTACGGCAACCCGGCGAACCCCGACGCCCACTACCACGGCACCGCGGTGGAGATCCTCGAGGACCTCGACGGGGAGGTCGCGGCGTTCGTCGCCGGCCTGGGCACCGGGGGCACGCTCATGGGCAACGGGCGGCGCCTGAAGGAGGAGCTCGGCGACGCCGTCCGCATCGTCGCCGCCGAGCCGCTGCAGGGCGAGCCCGTGCAGGGGCTGCGCTCGCTCGAGGACGGCTTCATCCCGCCGATCATCGACCTCTCCCTGCTCGACCGGAAGATCTTCGTCTCCAACCGCGACGCCATCGTGTGGACGCGGCGGCTGCTCGACGAGGAGGGGCTCTTCGCGGGCGTCTCCTCGGGCGCGATCGCGAAGGTCGCGGTGCGCATCGGCGAGGAGCTCGACGAGGGCAACGTCGTGTTCGTCGTGTGCGACGACGGCTGGAAGTACCTCTCCTCGGGGATCTACACGACCCCCGTCGACGAGCTGCGGGACCTCGACGCCACCGTGTGGTGGTAGCCATCGCAAGGAGAGAGCCGTGCCCTTCAACGTCGGACCCCTCGAGCTCGTCATCATCCTCGGCATCGCCCTCATCGTCCTCGGGCCGCGCAAGCTGCCGGAGGTCGGGCGGTCGCTCGGCCGCGGCATGCGGGAGTTCAAGGCCTCGCTGAGCGGCGAGAGCCGGCGCGACGAGGACGAGGAAGAGCGCAGGATCACCGCCGGCTTCTGAGCCGGCGCTCGGCACCGTGCGCATCAGCCGCCCGCTCCTCGGCGTCATCGTCGAGCACGCGCGCCGCGAGGCGCCCGACGAGTGCTGCGGGATCGTCGCGGCCCGCGACGGCGAGGCCAGCGCGGTGCACCCGACCGAGAACGTCGCCCACAGCCCCTACCGCTTCGAGGTCGACGGCGCGACCCTGCTGCGGGTGCTCGACGAGCTCGAGCGCGGCGGCGAGGAGCTCGCGGCCGTCTACCACTCCCACACGCGCTCGGCTGCCTACCCCTCGCAGACCGACGTGAACTTCTCGGGCGGCTGGCCCGGCCTCGAGTGGCTCATCGTCGGCCTGCGCGACGCGGAGCCCGAGGTGCGCAGCTTCCGCATCGAGGACGGCGTGGTGCGCGAGGTCGGGGTGGAGGTGACGTGAGGCCGCTCCCCCCGGACCTGCACGAGCGGCTGCGCAAGGTCAAGCCCCAGTACACGGAGGGGCCGCTCGTGCGCGCCGCCACCGCTCGCAACCAGAGCGAGGCCGAGTTCATCCAGGGGCTGCTCCTCGAGGAGGGCGTGCCCTCGACCCTGCGTCGCGCGCAGGGCTTCGACGTGCCCGACATGCTCGCCGCCGGCCCGCGCGACGTCATGGTCGCCGCCTCGGGCTGGGCCACGGCGCGCGAGGCGCTGCTCGAGGCCGAGATTGTCGACGACCGGGTGGCCCGTCAGGCGCCCGGGCGCGTCGCCGCCGGGCTCCTGGGCGCCGTGTCCCTCGTGGCGCTCATCACCTGGGCGGGGACGGAGCTGCTGGGCTGAGCTCGCGCTCGAAGTCGAGCTCCGTGCGCACGCCCAGGCCGTGGAGCCGGTCGTTCGCGTCCTCGAGCGAGCCCGCGGGGGCCACCGCGGCGGCGCACCGCGCGGCGCTGGCCAGGGCGACCGCGGGGTCGAACCCCAGGAGCAGCCCCCCCACGGGCCCCAGCGGGACCGTGCGCCGCCCCTCGCGGATCGGCGCCGTGCCGAGAGCCCCGCGCGCGCAGCGCAGGGCCATCGCGCTCGCCTCGGTCGGCACGGCCTCGGCC
>JALYMR010000374.1 GCA_030773615.1 Actinomycetota bacterium | reverse complement strand
CCGCGGCCCTTGACGGCTGGCTGTGGACCTACAACCATCGCCGCCCCCACGGCGCCCTCAGCCACAAGCCGCCCGCAGCTCGGCTCCACGAGCTGAACAACCTGGCTGGGTCCTACACCTAGCCGCGCAGCCAGTCGAGCAGCGCGGCGCGGGCGAAGCGCCACTCCCCCGCCACGAGGCGCGCAGGCAGGTCCCCCGCCTGCGCGAGGTCGCGCAGTGCCGCCTCCTCGACCTGGAGGAGCTCGGCGGCCTGGGCGAGGGTGAGGACCTCGGGGACGTCGCTGGGGCGGAAGGCGTGGCGGCCGACGGCCAGGCCCTCCTCGCCGCCCACGAGGCCGTCCGTCGAGCCCGGGTCGACGAAGCGGGCGACGAGCCGGGTCACGAGCTCGCGCTTGGGGGTCCGCGCCTCGAACGCGGCGCGGTCCAGGCGCTCGGCCTGCTCTCGGGGCAGGCGCACGAAGAGCGCTGCCGTCTTCTCCTGGCCCTCAGCCATAGCGTGATATCTAGCAGATATCGTGGTCGGGGCGGGCCAGAAGCTCGTCGGCGAGCTCCCCGAGGTCGGCGACGACCAGGTCGGGCGGCGGCGCCAGGGGGTCGAGGGCCTTGCCCGGCCGGGCGACGAAGGCGGTGCGGGCGCCGGCGGCGCGGGCACCGGCGATGTCCCAGGCGTGGGCGGCGACCAAGGTCAGGTCGCCCAGGCCGACCCCGAGGCGCTGGGCGGCGTAGGCGTACGCCTCCCGCGCGGGCTTCAGGCGACCGACGTCGTCGGCCGACAGCGCGGGATCGAGCAGCCCGGCGAGCCCGGCGGCGCGCAGCTGCGCGTCGAGGACGGGCTGCGCCGACTGCGTGAGCGCGGCGAGGCGGACGCCGCCGTCGCGCAGGCGCTCCAGCGCCGGGCGGACGTCGGGGTGCGGGGGCAGCGAGGCCATGCCGTCGCGCACGGCCGCGCGCCCCTCGTCGCCGAGCCCGACGCCCTCGATCTCCGCGAGCAGCGCCAGCGCAGCCATGGCGTGGTCCCCGAACGGCCGGTGCTCGCCGATCACGGTCGCGGTGAGGAAGAGCTCCTGCAGGTGACCGAACCAGCGCCCCCGCCGGCCCGGGCGGCCGAAGATCCGCTCGAACACGGGATCGAGGGCGGCGAGGTCCAGGAGGGTCTCGTTCACGTCGAACACGCAGACGGTCACCGGGCACCGCCTCCCCCGTGGCGCTCGAGCACCCGCTCGGCGGCGGTCGCGGGGTCCAGGCGCCGGGCGGCGACCTCCTCGAGCAGGCGGTCGAGCTCGGGGTCGTCGGCGAGGGACGCCTCGAGGCGGCGGCGTACCCGCGCGAGGGCGAGCGCCGCGACCTCCCGGCGCAGCCCCCGGCGTCGGCGCCCGGCGAGCTCCCCCTCGCGCTCGAGGTGGTCGCGATGCTCGGCCAGGCGCTCCACGAGCTCGTCGAGCCCCTCGCCGCGGGCCGCCTGCGTCGGGACGACGGGCACCTGCCAGCGCCCGGGCGGGGCCAGGGCGAGCACCCCGCGGACGTCGCGCACGGTCGCCTCGGCCAGCGGGTGGTCGGCCTTGTTAACCACGACGAGGTCGGGGACCTCCATCACGCCCGCCTTGAGCGCCTGGACGGAGTCGCCGGCGCCGGGGACGAGCACGAGCACGATCGTGTCGGCGTGGTCGACCACGGCGACCTCGGCCTGGCCGACCCCGACCGTCTCGAGGATCACGTCGTCGCGCCCGGCGGCGTCCATGAGCAGCGCGCACTGCAGCGCCGCCTCGCTGAGGCCGCCGAGCGACCCGCGGCTGGCCATGGAGCGGATGAACACCCCGGGGTCGAGGAAGTGCTCGGTGAGGCGGATGCGGTCGCCGAGCAGCGCGCCCCGGGTGAACGGCGAGGAGGGGTCGACGGAGAGGACGCCGACGGTGCGTCCGTCGGCCCGGCGCCGGGCGACGAGCGCGCCGATGAGCGTCGACTTGCCCGCGCCCGGAGGCCCGGTGACGCCCACCACCGTCGCCCGCCCGGACCGGGGGTAGACCTCGCGCACGAGCGCGCGGCCCTCGGGATCGTCGTCCTCGACGAGCGAGATGGCGCGACCCAGCGCACGCCGGTCGCCCGCCAGCAGGCGCTCGGCGAGGGTCGTGTCCGCGGCCATCGGGCCGCGGATCATCGCGGATAGGCTGCGCGCGTGGAGCCCGTGCTGTCCCCGCCGGCCCCGCCCGCCGCGCCGGCCGCGGTCCCGCCCGGCGTCCGGGACGCGCCGGCCCCGCCGGGCGGCGGGCCCCTCGCCGTCCTGCGGTTCATGCGCCGCAACGGGATGCTCAACCATCGCTACGCCCGCCTCCTGGCGCGCTGGGCGTGGCTGCGGGTGCGCTGGCGCGGGCGCCTGCAGACGGACGGCCTGTGCTTCGTGGCCCCGGGGGTGACCTTCGAGATCGGGGCCCGCGGGCGGGTCTCGCTCGGCCGCTGGTCGTGGGTGGGGCACGGCACGAAGATCCGCGCGCACGAGGGCGAGGTGCGCATCGGGGCGAAGACCGTGCTCGGGCAGGAGTGCACGATCTCCTGCTACCAGCACGTCTCCATCGGGCGGGAGTGCATCGTCGCCGACCGCAGCATGTTCATCGACTTCGACCACGGCATGGTCGAGGTCGAGCGCCCCATCCGGGCCCAGGGCATCTACAAGCGCGACGTGCGTGTGGGCCACAACGTGTGGGTGGGCTACGGCGCCTGCTTCCTGCGGGGGACGACGGTGGGCGACAACGCCGTCGTCGGGACCTACGCCGTCGTCACCCGCGACGTGCCCGACAACGCGGTCGTCGCCGGCGTGCCGGCCCGGGTGCTGCGCCTGCGCGACGCGCCGGAGCGGCTGCGGTGGCGGTGAGCGAGCAGGAGCTCGAGGAGACGATCTGCGCCCTCCTCGCAAAGCGGGCCCCGGGCGTGACGATCTGCCCCTCCGAGGCGGCGCGGGCCGTCGCGCCCGGCGAGGGTTGGAGGGCGCTCATGCAGCCCGTGCGCGACGCCGCGGCCGCCCTCGCCGACCGCGGCGAGCTCGAGGTCACCCAGCGCGGCCGACCGGTCGACGTTCGCGCGGCGCGGGGCCCGGTGCGGCTGCGCGGGCCGTTCGGCTAGTGCGGGTGCCGCGGACCGAGCCCGAGACCGAGACCTCGTGGGACGAGCACGACCTGCACGCCTGGGAGATGCTGGCCCCGCTGCGGGGCGGCTACGTGCCCTGGAGCAGCGCGGCCATGCGGCCCTCGGGCCTCGTCGCGGTGCTCAACGAGGTCGCCCTGGCCGACCCCGAGCTCGTCGTGGAATGCGGCGCCGGGGTCTCCACCCTGTTCCTCGCCCGGCTGCTGCGCCAGCGCGGGCACGGCAGGCTCGTGAGCGTCGAGCACGACGAGCGCTGGGCGGGCTGGGTCGCCCGTGCCCTCGCCGCGGAGGGGCTCGGGGACCGGGCGTCGGTCGTGCTCGCGCCCCTGGCCGCGTCGGGCTGGTACGAGCGCGAGACCGTGGACGCCGCCGTGGGCGCGGGGCCCGTCGGCCTCCTGCTCGTCGACGGCCCGCCCGCCTGCGCCCCCGAGCTCGCCCACGCGCGCTACCCGGCGCTGCCCCACCTCGCCGCGCGCCTCGCGCCCGATGCCGTCGTCGTCCTCGACGACGCCTGGCGAGCGGGGGAGCGCGACGTCGTGCGCCGCTGGGAGGCCGAGTCGGACCTGCGCTTCGTGCTGCGCCTGGATCGCGGCGGAGTCGCCGTGGGGCGCGTACCGGGCGATGGGACGGCGTTCGACGTGTAGTCGCGCCCCAGCCGCCCGCGGGGTCTGCCCGGGGTGCGGTGACCCGGCCGGCGGGCGTCGGCCTGGCGGGTAGCCTCCCGGGCATGCCCGGCGACGCGTCCGAGCGCCAACGGGCCGACGCGGGCGTGCTGCCCGTGGCCTGCACGCTCGGGCCCAGCGACGGTGCCGCTCGGCTGGCGCGGTGGCAGCGCCTGGCGGACACGGCGGCCCCGAGCGCCCGACGTCGCGGTCGGGAGCTCGTGGTGCGCTACGAGGCTCGACGGGGCGTCCGGGAGGAGCTCGAGGCGCTGGCGGCCGCCGAGGCCGAGTGCTGCTCCTTCGTGACCTGGACCGTCGATCAGGATGGCGATCACGCCGTGCTGCGCGTCATCGCCGCCCAGCGACGGCCCGACGACGTCGCGGCGATCGCCGCCCTGTTCGGCGCGACGTAGCCCCCGCCCACGCCGATCGGCACGCAGGCGCTCGGCCCGCGCTAAGGGCGCAGCACGGCGACCAGGTCGAGCGCCCGCTCCAGCCGCGCGGGCGGGCTCGGCCGCAGAGCGAAGTCCCGCGCGCGGATCGCGGGCACGAAGCGGTCGTAGAACGGCTGGGTGAGGCCCAGCGCGGGGTGCACCCGGTCCCAGCCGGCGCGCAGCGCGAGCTCGTGGGCGCGCAGGCGCCGGGCGTGGAACAGGCCGAGGAGCTCGACGCGGGCGAAGTGCCGCGCGCACAGGGCGGCGAACTCGTCCGGGCGGAACTCCCGGACGTGCCACGGGTTGTCCGACCTCGCCTGCCCCGGGGGGGCGAGGGTCAGGACGTTCGGGGTGCTGACGTAGGCCGCGCCTCCGGGGGCGAGCTGCTCGCGCAGGTGGGCGAGTACGGCGCCCGGGTCGGCGACGTGCTCGATCGTCTGCAGGAACACGACGGCGTCGCAGGGCTCCTCGAAGGTCTCCGCGAGGTCGCGGCGGAAGCTCAGCCCCTCGCGCGCGTAGCGCGCACGGGCGTGCTCGCAGGCCTCGGGGTTCGGCTCGATGCCCGTGACTCGGGCGGCCGTGCGGGCCAGGGCGGCGCTCCCGTAGCCCTCGCCGCAGGCCAGGTCGACGACGCGCAGGCCGGCGACGCGGGCGGCGATCCACTCGTAGACCGCGAGGTGACGACGGAACCAGTAGTTCTCGGCGGGCACGTCGGGCAGGGTGCGCTCGCCGTCGAGGCGGAGCGGCCGGACGCCCGGTGGCTGGTCGCGCTGGACGTGCAGCTCGCCCACGGGGAGAATCTACGGCTGTGAAGGAGTTCGACTGCGGAGCGGTCGTCCCCGGCTGCACGCGCACCTTCCGGGGCGATGACGAGGAGGACATTCTCGCCCAGGTGGCCGAGCACGCGCGGCGCGACCACGGGATGGCCTCGGTGCCCCCCGAGGTCGCCGATGAGGTGCGGGCCCGCGCCCGCGACGCGGCGTAGGGCGCCGGCCCGTCAGGCCTCGCCGGCGACGAGCGCCTCCACGAGCCGCTCGACGAGCACGAGGCCCAGGCAGCGCCACCGCTCGTCGCAGCAC
>JALYMR010000373.1 GCA_030773615.1 Actinomycetota bacterium | reverse complement strand
GCCGCGGCCTCCGCGGCCGCCCGCGCCTCCGCGTCGCGGCGGGCGCGCTCCTCGGCCTCGCGGCGCGCGCGCTCCTCCTCCTCGCGGAAGAGCTGCGAGCCCTCGGCCACGACGTCGCCGAGGGCCTGCGTGATGAGCGCGCAGGAGCGGATCGCGTCGTCGTTGCCGGGGATGACGTAGTCGACGCCGTCGGGGTCGCAGTTCGTGTCGACGAGCCCGATGATCGGGATGCGCAGGCGCTGCGCCTCGCGGACGGCGATCGCCTCCGTGTTGAGGTCGATGATGAACACGGCCTCGGGCACCCGCTGCATGTTCTTCACGCCGCCGAGGTTCGCGCGCAGCTTCTCGAGGTCGGCCTGGGCCGCCAGGCGCTCCCGGGTGGGGAGGAGGGCGAGCTGCCCCTCCGACTCGTAGCGCTCGAGGTCGTGCAGGCGCCGGATGCGCAGGCCGATGGTCTGGAAGTTCGTGAGCAGCCCGCCGAGCCAGCGGTGGTTCACGTAGGGCATGCCCGCGCGCTCCGCCGTCTCCTTCACCGTGTCGCGGGCCTGCTTCTTCGTGCCGACGAAGAGCACGCTGCCGCCGCGGTGGGCGAGCGCGGAGGCGAACTCCTGCGCCTGGCGCAGCAGGTCCTCCGTGCGCAGGAGGTCGATGACGTAGATCCCGCTGCGCTCGCCGTGGATGAAGCGGCGCATCTTCGGGTTCCAACGGCGCGTCTGGTGGCCGAAGTGGACTCCGGCCTCCAGCAGCTCCCTGATGCCAACGGTGGCCACGGGTGATGCTCCCTTGGGGTGGTGAAGGTGGGTGGGGCTTCCGTGTCCCGCGGGGCGGACTCGGCCTCGAGGCCGAGCAGGGCCGCGCTCGCGTGGGCGGACACGGGGTCGAGGGGACGGTGCGCGTCAGCTTAGGCGATCGAGCGCGCCCTGCAGGTCCGCGGGCAGCGGGGAGCGGACGTCCACGGGGGCGGCCGTCACCGGGTGGGCGAAGGCCAGGTGGGCCGCGTGCAGGAACTGGCGCCGGAGGCCGAGCGGCCCCGAGGTCCCGCCGTACTCGGGGTCTCCGACGATGGGGTGCCCGATGGCCAGGAGGTGCGCGCGGATCTGGTGGGTGCGCCCCGTCTCGAGGGTGACCCGCAGGAGGGTGTAGGTGCCGAGCGCGCGCTCGAGGGCGAAGTGGGTGACCGCGCGCCGCGGCTCGTCCGTGCGCGTGGACACCCGCGTGCGCATGTGCCGGTCGCGCCCGAGCGGCGCGTCG
Source organism: Actinomycetota bacterium (assembly GCA_030773615.1). Lineage (GTDB taxonomy): Bacteria > Actinomycetota > Thermoleophilia > Solirubrobacterales > Solirubrobacteraceae > JALYMR01. The sequence goes on along the minus strand of JALYMR010000373.1, from coordinate 6,586 downwards.
ATCGTCCCCGTGCGGGCCGGCGGGCGGCCCTCCACGAGCGCGAGGTACTCCCGGGTGAGCCGGCGCTCGGCGAGCGCCTCGCGCAGGCCGCGGTGCACGGCGTCCGACTTCGCGACGACGAGCAGCCCCGAGGTGTCGCGGTCCAGCCGGTGCACGATGCCCGCCCGCGCCGGCTCGTCGCCCCCCGCCGCCCTGCCGGCCAGGGCCTGGGAGAGCGTCCCCGTGCTGTGTCCGCGCGCGGGGTGCACGACGACGCCCGCGGGCTTGTCGACGACGAGGAGGTGCTCGTCCTCGAACGCCACCCTGAACGACGCCTCGCCGCGCTCGGGCTCCGGGCGCGGGTCGGCCTCGTCGACGGCCACCCGCTCGCCGGGGCGGACCCGGTGGCGCTTGGGCGCCGGCGCCCCGTCGATCTGGACCTGCCCGGCCTCGATGAGCCGCTGGGCCCGCGAGCGCGAGCCGAGCGACGCGGCGAGGAAGGCGTCCAGGCGGTCGCCCGCGGCCTCAGGCGGGACCGTGAGCTCCACGCCGCGACCGGACCTCGAGCACCCACACGAGCGCCGCGACCCCGACGGTGATGCTCACGTCCGCGAGGTTGAACGCGGGCCAGTGCGGGACCTTGACGAAGTCGACGACGGCGCCCAGGCGCAGGCGGTCGACGAGGTTGCCGAGCGCGCCGCCGAGCAGGAGACCCGTGGGCAGCCAGACGAGCGGCCGGTGCGCGTTGCGGGCGAAGAAGGCCAGCAGCGCGAGCAGCGCGAGGGCGACGACGACGGCCACGAGCGCCCCGCCGTCGGCCAGGGCGCCGAAGGCCACGCCGCGGTTGCGCACGTTGACGAGGTCGACCCCCAGGGCGAGGCTCTCCCGCCCCCCGCGAGGCACGGCGGCGTCGACGAGCCGCTTCGTGACCTGGTCGGCGGCGAGGACGCCGGCGAGCACGACGCCCGCGCGCGCCCACGCCCGGCGCGGGCTCACCCCCGGATGAGGTCGACGACGATCCCGCCCACGATCCGCAGGACGAAGATCGCGATGATCGGGCTGAGGTCGAACGGCCCGAGCGGCGGGATGAAGCGGCGGAAGACGCGCAGGTACGGCTCGCAGACGTCGCGCAGGAAGCCCACGGCAGCGCTCGACCACCGCGAGTAGGGCATCCGCCCGCCGAACGAGAACACGAGCGACACGACGATGTAGAGGAAGATGAGCAGCGTGTAGACCGTGATGAGCGCGTCGACGAAGTCGGCCAGCCCGTCGCGGATCACGCGCCCACCGCCTCGTCGACCGCCGCCGCGAGCGCCGCTCGCACCCCGCCCCGCTCGAGCGCCGCGAGCCCGCGGGCCGTCGTCCCGCCCGGCGAGGTCACCGCCCGTCGCACCCCGAGCGTGTCCATCCCGCGCCGGGCGATGAGCCGCGCGGCGCCGGGGATGCTGCCCACCACGAGCGCACTCGCGACCTCCGCGGTCAGGCCCCGGCGCACGAGGGCGTCGATCTGCGCCTCGGCCACCAGGCTCACGTAGGCGGGCATGCCGCCCGAGCTGGCCTGGGCGAGGGGCATGAGCGCCTCGGGCAGCACGACCGCGGTGCCCACCCGCTCGAAGAGCGCCACGGCCCGGGCGTGGAGCTCGGCGTCCGCCGGCTCGGGCTCGGCGAGCGCCACGACGGCCTCCCCCACCTCGAGCGCGGTGTTGGGCATGGCCCGCACGACCGGGACGCCCCGGTAGGCGGCGCGCAGCTGGGCCACGCTCGTGGCGCCCAGGCAGGACAGGACCCCCTCCGCGTGCCCGCCGGTCTGCGCGGCCACCGCCTCGAGGTCCCCGGGCTTGTGGCAGAGCACGACGACCTCCGCGCGCCGGGCGAGCTCGGCGTTGTCGGCCACCGCCTCGCCGCCGACCGCCTCCGCGAGCGCCCGCGCCCGCTCGGGCACGGCGTCGCAGACGAGCACGGGCTCGCCGAGCCCGCGGGCCAGCGCCCCCCCGAGGTTGCCGGAGCCGATGATGCCGAGCACAGGGCCAGTATGGCCTACGCGGAGAGGGCCCAACCGCGGCGAGCGCCCGTCACGACTGGTTGAAGAAGCCCTTCTCGACGAGCCTCGCGCGCTCCTCCGCGGAGATCTCCACGTTGCGTGGGGTGAGCATGAACACCTTGTCGGCGATCCGCTGCATCCCGCCGTCGAGCGCGTAGGTCAGTCCGGAGGCGAAGTCGATGAGCCGCTTGGCGAGGTCGGTCTCCGCGCCCTGGAGGTTGAGGATGACGGGGATGGAGTCCTTGAACTTGTCCGCGACCTGTTGGGCGTCGTTGAAGTTCTTGGGCACGACGAGGTGTACGCGGACGTCCCCGGAGGCGGTCCGCCCGTTCGGCGCGGTCGCGCCGACCGGGCGCAGCCGGGTCGTCGGCCGGCCCGCGGGCTCGTCGTCGGCGAAGATGTCGTCGATCTCGTCGCGCCGGCGCCGGCCGGCGAGCCGCCGGACGTTCGGGCGCTCGCGGTAGCGGTCCTCGAGCTCGGCCTCCGGGCGGGCGGGCCGCTCGGGCTCCACGTCGTCCTCGTCGTCCTCGTAGCCGCGCTCCTCGGCGAGGCCGAAGTAGACGAGCGCGCGGTGCCAGGTGTCACGGGGGGCCATGCGATGGGAAGTTAGACCGCGGGGCGGCGTTTCCTTCTCAACGGTAGAGCCTCGTGCCGATGCGCACCAGGGTCGCCCCCTCCTCCACCGCCACGGGGAAGTCCTGCGTCGTGCCCATGGACAGGTGGGGCAGCCCGTGGGCGGCGGCGAGCTCGCGCAGGGCGGCGAACCAGCGACGGCTGCCCTCGGCGTCCGTGCTGAGCGGGGGCATGGTCATGAGCCCGACCACGGCGAGGGGCTCGACCGCCCGCGCGCGGTCGAGGAAGGCGCCGAGCGCGTCGGGGAGCACGCCCGCCTTGCCCTCCTCCCGCGCGACGTTGACCTCGACGAGGACCTCGAGCCCCGGGGGCGCGTGGCGCTCGAGCTGGGCGAGGGCCGAGTCGCTGGCCAGGGAGTGGACCCGCCGCACGAGCGGGGCGATCGCGCGCACCTTGCGGCTCTGCAGCGCCCCGATGAAGTCCCAGGCGAAGCGCTCGCCGAAGGCCGCGTGCTTGCGCTCGAGGTCCTGCGCGCGGTTCTCGCCGAGGACGGTCACGCCGGCGTCGGCGAGGACGGGGAGGGCGTCGGGCGCGACGTACTTCGCGGCCGCGACGATCTCGACCTCGCCCGGATCTCGGCCCGCGCGCCCGGCCGCGGCGGCGATCTCCTCGCGCACCTCGGCGAGGTTGCCGCGCACGGCGTCCGCGGTCAGGCCGGTGACGAGCTGCGCCATGTGATCCCCGCCTGGCGGCCGGTGCGGCCGCCGTCGCGTCGGTGGGAGAAGAACAGGGCCGGATCGGCGCACAGCGTGCACAGCCCGGTGTCGTGGACCGCGGCGACGCCGGCGGCCTCGAGCTGCGCCCGCGCGCCGGCCTTGAGGTCGAGGCGCCGCCCGTCAGCGTGCTCGCCGGCGAAGTGCGCGCGCACCTCGTCGCCGACCTCGTAGCAGCACCCGCCGGCGCCCGGGCCGATCGCCGCGTGGAGCGGGCCGCGGCCGCCGAGCTCGCGCACGGCGGCGACGCCCTCGGCGAGGATGCCCCCGGCCAGGCCGCGCCAGCCGGCGTGGAGCATGGCCACGGCGCCGTCGGCGGCCAGGGCCACGGGCAGGCAGTCGGCCACGAGCACGACGGGGGCGACGCCGGGCAGGGCCGTCGCGTGGCCATCGACGCCCTCGGCGACCGCCCCGGCCGGGTCGGAGGTGACGCGGGCGACGACGGTGCCGTGCACCTGGTGGCCGAGGGCGAGGCTCTCGGGGGCCAGGCCGGCCAGCCCGGCGAGCGTGGCCTGGTTGCGCGCGACGCTCGCGGGCTCGTCGTCCGTCCACGGGCCCAGGTTGAGGGTGGCGAACGGGGGCCGCGACCCGCCGCCGCGGCGGGTCGTGAACAGCACCTGGGCCCCGGGCAGGTCGGCGGCGACGTGGTCGCCCTGCCAGCGAAACGGCGCCTGCAGCACCCTGCGCAGGCTAGTCCGCGAGGGCGGCGGCGAGCTCGCTCTCGCGCCCGGGCGCGACGTCACCGTCGAGCACCGCGGCGAGGACCCGGTCGAGGCGGCGCCCGACCTCGGGCCCGGGCGGCACGCCGCCCGCGACGAGGTCCGCGCCCGAGATCGCCAGGTGCACGTCGCCCAGGCCGCCGAGCCAGCGCGCCGCCGCCTCGCGATCCGGGCTCAGGGCCACGGCCTCCACCGGGGCGCCGCGGAACGCGGCGAGCAGGTCGGAGGGACGCTGCCCGCCCGGGCGGGGCGGCGCGAGGGCCCGCAGGACGACCTTGCGCTCGGCGGTGCGGAAGCCCAGCGCGTCGAGCCGCTCGCCGTCCTCGCGCAGGGCGGCCGCGAGCACGACGAGGTCCGGCCGTCCCTCGGGGGGCAGGAGCGCGAGCGCGGCCTCCGTGCGCGAGCGGTCCGGGGCCAGCCAGGGGGCGAGCCCGAGGTCGACGGCGCGCTCGAGCGCCGCCACGGGGTCGGGCTCGCGCAGGGCGAGGCGAAGCTCGTTGCCGATCCGCGGGCCCGACACCGTGTCGAGCGCGCCCTCGGCCACGGCCTCGGCGGCGAGCTCGGCGGTGCGCGGCTCGAGCGCGAAGCCCAGGCGGGCGCCGTAGCGCGCGACGCGCCACAGGCGGGTGGGGTCGTCGCGGAAGGAGCGGTCGTGCAGGACGCGCAGGAGCCCCGCGTCGAGGTCCTCGCGCGCGTGCGCGACGGCGCGCAGCGTGCCGTCGGCGAGGTCGAGGGCGAGGGCGTTGACGGTGACGTCGCGGCGGCGGAGGTCCTCCTCGATGCCGGCCGGGCGCACCTCGGGCAGGGCGCCGGGGCGCGGGTAGCGCTCCGCGCGGGTGCGGGCGAGGTCGAAGCGGCAGCCCTCGGCCTCCACGGTGGCCGTGGCGAAGCGCTCGTGCACGGCGCGCGCGCCGCCCAGGGCGGCCGCGAGCCCCGCCACCTCGCCCTCCACGGCGACGTCGAGCTCCCGCGGGACGCCGCCCAGGAGGAGGTCGCGCAGGGCGCCGCCGACGAGGTGCACGGGGGCGGCGTGGGCGCGGGCGACCGCGAGCAGGGGGGCCGCGCAGGGCAGGCCGGCCACGCGGTCGAGGGCGCTCGCCACGTCGGGATCCTCCCCTACGATGGCGCGGATGCCCCGTCCCCTCCGCGGCCGACGCCGACGCCGGCTGCGCTGGCTCGCCCTGGCGGCGTCGCTCGTGGCGCTCGGCGGCCTGGCCGCCGTCGTCCTCGCCGCCCGGGGCGGCGACGTGTCGAACCCGGACGTGGAGTTCGTGGAGACGGAGGAGACCGCCTCCCCGGCCCCGACGCCGGAGCCCGACCCCGAGCCCAACCGCCCGGCGCGCCACCCCGCCGACGACGGCTTCGCCTGGCCGACCTACGGCTACACGGAGCGGCGCACCCACCACCTACCGCTGCGCCGCCCGCTGCGCCCGCCGTTCCGCCAGGCCTGGGTCGTGCGCGGCAAGGTCCTGCTCGAGTTCACCCCCGTCCTGTGCCGCCGCAGGCTGTTCCTCCTGCGCGACAACGGCGTCCTGCTCGCGATCAGCCGCCTGAGCGGCAAGGTGGTCTGGAAGCGCAAGATCGGCAGCCTCGCCGCCGCGTCGCCGACCTGCGGCCGCGGGACGGTCTACGCCGTCGCCCTGCGGCGTGACCGCCGCTCGGCCGGGGGGCGCGTCGTGGCCCTCGCCGAGCGCACGGGCCGGGTGCGGTGGTCGCGCGACCTCGAAAGCCGCGCGGAGTCCTCCCCTCTGCTCGTCGACGGGCACCTCTACTTCGGCAGCGAGGGCGGCACGGTCTACGCGATGCGGGCCCGCGACGGCGACGTGCGCTGGCGCTTCCGGGCGCCGGGGGCGGTCAAGGGCGCGCTCGCCCTGGCGAACGACACGCTGTTCTTCGGCGACTACTCGGGCCGGGTGCACGCCGTCCGCCGCCGCGACGGCGCGCGCGTGTGGTCGGCGGGTACGAGCGGCGCGAGCTTCGGCCTGCGCTCCGGGACGTTCTACTCGTCGGCCGCCGTGGCCTACGGCCGCGTCTACATCGGCAACACGGACGGCTACGTCTACTCCTTCTCCGCCCGCGACGGCAGCCTCGCCTGGCGGACGCGCACGGGTGGCTACGTCTACGCCTCCCCCGCGGTCGCCCGGCCCCCGGGGGGCGGGCCCACCGTCTACGTCGGCTCCTACGACGGGACCTTCTACGCGCTCGACGCCCGCTCAGGCGCCGCGCGCTGGGAGCGGCGCCTGGGCACGAAGATCTCCGGGGCGGCGACGGTGATCGGCGACCTCGTGTTCGCCACCGACCTCGGCCGCAAGACGACCTGGGCGCTCGGGGTCAACACGGGCAAGACGGTGTGGCGCTTCGAGGACGGGGCCTACAACGCGGCCATCAGCGACGGGCGGCGGCTGTACCTCAACAGCCGCTCGGACCTCCATGCCTTCGACCCCCGCGGCAGCGAGTTCGGGGGTCGCGCCGGCCGCCGCGCCCGCCGGCGCCTCGCGGCC
>JALYMR010000372.1 GCA_030773615.1 Actinomycetota bacterium | reverse complement strand
CCGCCGCCCGGCGCCCCGCTCGCCGGCGGCGTCGGCGTGGCCGGGTCCTGCGGCTCCTCGGTCGCGGCCGGGTCGTCCGAGGCCGGGCCGTCGGGCAGCTGACCCGTGGCCAGGTAGCGGTCAATCTCCGCCTCCGCCTGCGGATCGCGGTCGTTGTCGAAGACCTGCACGAGCTTGTTCGTCTCCGCGTCGACGACCACCGTCTTCGAGACGGCGTTGGCGGTCGTCGGGATGATCGAGGCGAGGTAGACGAGCCGGCCGCCGATGAAGATCGGCCGGGGCTCCACGACGCGGAAGTTGCCCGTGCCGCCCGCACCCTCGCCGAAGTCGATGCCCGGGATGGAGACCGCGCGCACGGCCTGCAGGGCGCGCCGGTTGCCGCTCAGGGCCTGGCGGCGCGGCACCCGCCACACGCGCACCTGTCCCGTCGTCGCGTCGGTGAGGAAGATGGCGCTCGCGGCGAACGCGCGCCCGTAGGGCTCGGCCACGGTGACCCACTGGGCGCCGAGTCGCGGTCCGAAGTCGACGAGGTAGGGCTGGCGGTTGAGCTCCGTGTCGCTGATCTGGGTCTGGTCCTCGTGGACGAACCACGCGTTCCAGATCCCGCGGCGGTAGGCGAAGCTGTCCTGCACCTGCCGGGCCAGGGTGTCCGGGTAGATCCGGCCGCTGCCCGCGAGCTCCGGGCGGCGGGCGGCCTCGGCCGGCTCGAGGTCCTCGATGCTGCCGTCGGGGGCCACGACGAAGACCCCGCCGAGCGTCGGTCGCCGGACGACGAGCCCCTCGTGCTGCACGTAGGGGACGATGACGCGCGGGCCCTGGGGCGTCTCGAGGCCGACGGGGTCGGAGAGCTCGACGAGGAAGCGCCGCTTGAGCAGCCTCCAGCGCAGGTTGTCCGTGATCTGCAGCCCGGGGGCGACCTGGAGCCGCTCGTCGATCTGGCGCAGCGAGCGCGCCGTCTGCTCCGCGTCGAGCTCGACGAGCCCCTGGCTCTTGCGGGTGAAGATGCGGAAGGCGCCCTGGGGGGTGCGCAGCGCGGTCCAGCGCAGACCCTGCGGCGTGCGCACGATGCGGAAGTCGGTCAGCGTCTCGGTGGGCGAGTTGAACGCGCTCGACGCGTTCTGCTCGGCCACCTCGCGGGGCACGAGGCGCACCTGGCCGCCGGAGGGCAGGCTCGGGATCTCCTCCCAGTTCGTGTTCGCGGCCAGGGAGCGGGCGACGAAGGTGCCGTTCAGCGCGCTCGTGAGGAACAGGAGGACCAGGGCCGCCACGGGGAAGGCGAGCAGCCAGGGCGCCGGGGTGCGCGGGCGCTGCAGGTCCTCCAGGGTGTCCCAGCGGCGCGAACGGCGCAGGGCGAGCGCGCCCGCGACGAGCACGAGCACGGACGGCAGCCACACGAGCGGCGAGGTCCACAGGAGCATGGCGATCCCGTGCCACAGGGGCCGCACGAGCCACAGCAGGACGGCGCCGACGAGGACGGCGGCGGCCAGGCTGGCGCGTCGGGTCGCGTGGGGGGTCACGCCGCAGACGCTAGGGACTACGCGCGTGCCGCGAGCCGGGCGGCGAGCGCCTCGGCGACGCGCTCCCAGCGCTCGCGCATCGCGGCGCGCTCCTGGGGGCCGGCGAGGCGCTCCTGGTGGAAGCTCAGCGTGGCACCGCCCCTGGCCGGGAGCACGCGGACCTGCACGACCGACGGCGCGGCGAAGCCGGGCGGCTGCCAGGTCAGCCGCACGTGCGACCCCGGCGGTGCACGCGGACCTCGCCCCGGGTGCCGTCGGCGAAGGCGAACCGCTCGCCCGGGGAGAGTCCTGCGACGCCGCCGAGCCACACGCGCTGGCCCTCGGGGCGGAGCAGGAGGGCCCACACCTCCTCGGGCTCGTGGGGCACCGTGCGCCGCAGCCCGACCTGCCACCCCGCGTCCCTCGTCTCGCCGATCAACCCGCTCGCTCCCGGTAGGTCCGCGTCTTGGCCCGCGCGCCGCAGCGCTCCATGGCGCACCACCGCCGGCGCCCGGGCCGCGACGCGTGCCCGACGGATACGTCATCGACCTGCGGCAGACCACGGTGGACGAGCTGGCGGAGTTCTGCGGCTTCGGCACCCGCGACGCCTGGCGCACGAAGATGGGCGGTCCCTACAAGACGGTGGGCTACCACGAGCTCGCGGCCAGGATCGGCATGCAGGTCCCGCCGTTCCTCACACCCAAGCAGCGCGACGAGATCCTCGTCGCCTACAACAAGAGGAGGAGCTGATGGTCACGCTGAAGGACTCGTGCCACATGGACGCGCCGCTTGAGGTCACGGCGAGCATCAACCAGCACAACAGCAACATCGCGACGCTCGCGTTCGAGCGGCCGTGGGAGTCGTCGACGAAGAGCAGGGCGCAGTCGTCGGCCGCGCACACGCGGATGCGCTCGGCGAGCGGGCCGCCGAGGAGGTCGATCGCCTCGCGGGCCAGGGTGGACAGCGCCTGGGCGACCGTGCCCGGGGCGAGCGAGACGCTCCCCGTCGCGGCGTCGAGCATCGGCGCGAGCGGGGGCCGCGCGGCGAAGGCGTTCAGCGTGGCGGCGTCGGTCGCGTCGAGCCGCCGGCCCGCGACGGCCGCCTGGGCCGAGCGCCAGATCGCCGCGCGCAGCGTCCGGGTGGCCGGGAGCTCGTCCGTCGCGGTGAGCGGGCCGGCATCGAGGACGACGGAGAGCCAGCGCTCGAGGTCGCGCGGGCCGTGCAGCAGCTCCCACCTCGCGGCGGGCCCCTCGCCGCCGGTGTGCGCGAAGTCGAGCGAGGGGCGCCCGGTGCGAAAGCGGCGGGCGTCGGCCGGGGACAGACCTTCCAAGCGCGCCACGTCACCAGTATGACCGGTCACATGAGCCTCACGCAAGACCCCCGCACCTACGACTGGTCACGGCCCGTCTTCGACCACGTGCACCTGCGCGTCGCCGACCTCGCCGCCAGCCGCGCCTTCTACGCCATCGTGCTCGAGCCGCTCGGCGTGCCGCTGCTGCTCGACACGCCGGGGCTCGTGCAGTTCGCCAACCTCGCGCTGAGCGCCGACGGCCCGCCCAGCGAGCGCGTGCACCTCGCCTTCATGGCCCCGTCCCGCGCGGCCGTCGACGCCTTCCACGCGGCGGGCCTGGGCGCCGGCCACCGCGACTATGGCGCACCGGGCGAGCGCGCCTACGGCCCGTAGGCCGCCTACCTGCTCGATCCCGACGGCACGAACGTGGAGGCGGTCGCGCGGGGGGCGTAGGGCGCGCGTCGCGCGTCTCTTAGGACCGCCACAGAGATCGCGGCCACAGTGGTCACCGGCGGCCCCGTACCTCCCCGGGGCCGCCCACCGCAAGCCACGCGATCTCCGAAAGCCCGAGCATGACCGCACCCCCGCCCGCCGATCCCGACCCTCAGCGCCGACCCACGCCGCAGCGCCTCTGGACGGAGCCGCGCGAGACGACGGAGGAGGGCCGCCTGCGCCCGCCCGCCCCGCCGGCCGACGAGGCCGCGCCGGAGTCCGAGCGCGCCACCGCCCGCCC
>JALYMR010000371.1 GCA_030773615.1 Actinomycetota bacterium | reverse complement strand
CCCCCGGCCGGCGGCGACTTCGAGTCCAGGCCGGCCCCGGCCGGGCGACCCAGCCGGCGCTTCCTACGCCCGTTCCCGGTGGTGCGGATCGCGGGCAGCCTCCGCCGCGACGGCGCCCGGCTGTCGGTCCTCAGCGTCCGCGCCCCGCGGGGCGCGCGCATCGTCGTGCGCTGCGGGGGCCGCAGCTGCCCGACCCGCGTGCGGCGCTTCCGGGCCCGGGCGCTCACCCGGCTTCGCACCTTCGAGCGCGACCTGCGGGCCGGGACGCGGCTCTCCGTCCGGGTGACCCGCGGCGCGACCATCGGCAAGCACGTCCGCTTCCTCATCCGCCGCGGCCAACCGCCGCGCCGCGTCGACCGCTGCGTCCTGCCCGGGCGCGCTGCCCCCGTCGCCTGCCCCGCCCGCTAGCGCGGCGGGACTACCCCGCGCCCAGGCGCTCGAGCAGCTCGCGGCGCCAGCGCTCGCTCTGCTCGACCTCGTTGAAGGTGTAGACGTGGAAGCCGGCGAGGTTCGCGGCCGGGTCGGCCAGCGCGGGCCCGAGGTCGCGGATGATCGCGTCGGGCGTGAAGCGCCGGGTCGCCACGCGGCCGATCCAGCCCTTGTGGTTCTTGAGGAAGCGCGCGGACTCCCCGAGCCCGATCTTCAGCGAGATGCGCAGGAGCTTGGCCTGGTCGACCATCCCGGGCACCCCGATCCAGATCGGCAGGGACGTCCCGCGGCTGCGCACGTTCGCGATCCAGTCGCGGATGACCTCGCCGTCGAAGCAGATCTGGCTCACGATCTCCGTGGCCATCGGGGCCTTCTCGAACATGGCCCGGATCGTGTCCTCGTCGCTGATGAGGTGATGGCTCTCGGGATAGCCCGTGATGCCGATCGCCTCGAAGCGCTCGCGCAGGTCGCCCATCGCCCGCAGCAGCTCGGCCGAGCCGGCGAACGCGCCGGGCTCCTGCGCGTCCCCCGCGGGCACGAAGATCTCGCGCACGCCGGCGCCCTCGAGGCGGGCCACGATCTCCTCGAGGTGGCCGCGGTCGCGCACGAGCCGGGCGGAGACGTGCGGGACGACGCGGAAGCCGTGGGCCGCAAGCCGCTCCGCGACGTCGAACGTGGCGTCGAGGCCCTTCGCCGGCGACGCGGTCACCGTGACCCGGACGTCCGTGGGCAGCGCGCCCACCACCCGCTCCTCGATCCCGGGGAGCGGCAGCACCTCGAAGCGCGGCCGGCGCAGGAAGCCGACGAGCGCGGCGCGCGTCGCGGCGTCGAGCGTCGTCGTGCGCACGGGGACGAGCCTGCGCACACGGGTGAGCAGGGCGGTGGTCGGCCCCGCCGTCACGCGAGCACCGGGTCGACGTCGCGCAGGCGGGCGCTCGCGGGATCGAAGCGAGGCTCGCTGGCCACCGTGGCCACGTGGCGCTGCCCGTCGGCGTAGACCGCGACCTCCGCGCCCTCCGCGGCGTGCTCCACCGGGAGGTAGCCGTAGGCGAGGCTCTCCTCCACGGTGGCACCCCAGGCCGCGCTGGTCACGTAGCCCAGGACCCCGCCCTCGCGGTCGAGGATGGGCTCCTTGCCCACGAGCACGACCGCGGGGTCGGCGAGCACGAGGCAGCACAGCCGGCGCCGGACGCCCTCCTTCGCGCGCAGGACGGCCTCGCGGCCGAGGAAGTCGCCCTTGCCGAGCTTCACCGCGAAGCCCAGCCCGGCCTCGTACGGGTCGTGCTCCTCGTCGATGTCGGCGCCCCACAGCCGGTAGCCCTTCTCGAGGCGCAGGGAGTCGTAGGCCGCGCCGCCGCAGGCGAGGACGCCCAGCGGCTCGCCGGCCCGCCACAGCGTGTCCCACAGGGCGGCGCCGAACTCCACGGGGGCATAGACCTCCCAGCCCAGCTCGCCGACGTAGGAGATGCGCAGCATGCGCACGGGGACGAGCCCCAGGTGCAGCTCGCGGGCGGTCATGTAGGGGAAGGCGTCGTTGGACACGTCGTCCTCGGTGACCGCGCTGGCCAGGTCGCGTGCGCGGGGTCCCCAGACCCCCAGGCAGCACAGACCGGAGGTCTGGTCGTCGAGGTGCACGGAGCCGTCCTCGGGCAGCCCTCGCCGCATCCAGGCGAGGTCGTGCTTGCCCACCGCCCCGCCGGTGACCACGAAGAAGCGGTCCTCGGTCAGGCGGGTGACCGTGAGGTCGCACATGATCTTCCCGCCGGGGCTGAGCATCGCGGTGTAGACGACGGTCCCGGGCCTGCGGTCGACGTCGTTGGCGGCGAGGTGCTGGAGGTAGGCCAGCGCGCCCGGGCCGCTCACCTCGACCTTCGTGAACGGGGTGATGTCGAACAGCCCGACCCGCTCGCGGCAGGCGCGGTGCTCCGCAGCGGCCACCGGCGACCAGAAGCGCGCCGACCAGTCCGTGCGCGGCGGCGCGCCGTCCTCCACGAGCTCGGCGTTGGCCTCGTACCACTGGGGGCGCTCCCACCCCGCGGACTCGAAGAACTCCGCCCCCAGCGCCCGCTCGCGCTCGTGGAACGGGGTCAGCCGCAGGGGCCGCGTGACGAGGGCGGGCTGGCGCGGGTGCAGGATGTCGTAGACCTCGCGGTACTGCTGGGCCGCGCGCACGCGGGCGTAGGCGCCGCTCAGCCCGTGCGCGTCGAAGCGCTCGGGGTCGCACTCGTGCAGGTCGAGCGCCGCCTCGCCCTCCGCGAGGAGGTCGGCCACGACGCGGCCGGTGCCGCCGGCGTGGGTGACCCAGATCGCCTCGGCCAGGCACAGCCCGCGCGCACCGGTGAGGTCGCCGATGAGGGGGAAGCCGTCCGGGGTGAAGGACATGAGCCCGTCGATGGCCCGCACGAGCCGGGCGTCGCGCAGGGCGGGCAGCAGCTCGCCCGCCTCCTGCTGGGCGGGCGCGAAGTCCTCCGGGGTGAAGGGCCGCTCGGAGGGGTGGCGACCCGGGCCCGAGCGCTCGATGTCGTCCGGGTCCACGAGACGGGGCTCGTGGAAGTACGAGCCGATGCCGTAGGCGTCGCCGACCTGGCGGAAGTACATCGAGCGGTCCTGGTGGCGCAGGATGGGATGGGCGACCTCGCCCTGCGCCCCCGCGAGCTCGGGCAGCGGCGCGGTGATCGCGTACTGGTGGGCGACGGGGAAGAGCGGCAGGCGCAGGCCGGCGCGGCGCAGGACGCGCGGTCCCCAGACCCCCGCGCAGAGGACGACCCGCTCCGTGCGGATCGTGCCCCGCGTCGTCTCCACCGCCCGCACCCGCCCGCGGGCGATCTCGAAGCCGGTGACCTCGCAGTCGCCGAAGGCCCGCAGGGCGCCGGATCCGACCGCGTGGCGCCCGAGCGCCTCCGCGGCCCGCAGCGCCTTGCCGATCCCGTCCGAGCGCACGAGCAGGCCGCCGACGATCCGCTCCGGGTCGAGGAGCGGGATCCGCTCGTGCACGCCCTCCGGGTCGAGCAGCTCGGCATCGAGGCCGAAGGACAGGGCGCGCCCGAAGCGCCGGTCGAGCTCGGCCCAGCGCTCCGGCGTGGCGGCGACCTCGATGCCCCCCACGCCGTAGAAGCAGGGCTGACCGTCGAGCTCGAGCCCACCGTAGAGCTCGGTCGACCAGCGGGCGAGCTGGGTCATCGTCCGGGAGGGGTTGAGCTGGAAGATCAGGCCGGGCGCGTGGGAGGTCGACCCCCCTGTCTCCCACAGGGGCCCCTGCTCCACGCAGACGACGTCGTCCCACCCCTTCTGCGCGAGGTGGTATGCCACACTCGTCCCCGTGATGCCGGCGCCGATGATGACCGCCCGGGCCGTCCCGGGCATCGCGTTCTCGTGAGCCACCCTGCTGATATATCAGGTGCTCCGGCTGCCCGTCAACCCACCCCTGGGCTCGTCGCCGAGCGGGCGTACTTCGAGCTGCGCGACCGCATCGTCACGCTGCGCCTGCCGCCCGGCGCCTGCCTGCGCGAGGACGAGCTCATGGCGGAGCTCGACCTGGGCCGAACCCCCCTGCGCGAGGCGATCAAGCGCCTGACCCTCGAGCACCTCGTGGACGTCCGGCCCCGGCGCGGAACCTACGTGACCGACGTCCACGCGGCCGACATCGCCCAGATCACCGAGGTGCGCGCGCCCCTGGAGGGCCACGCCGCCCAGCTCGCCGCGCAGCGCATGGACGACGCCCTGCGCGCCGAGGCCCACGGGCTCGTCGACGCGCTCGAGGCGCTCGAGCCCGCCGACGGCGAGGCGCTCATGCGCGCGGACGAGCGCGTGCACCGCTTCGCGTGGCGCGCCGCGGGCAACGGCTACCTGGCGGCCACGCTCGAGGGCTACTACGCGCTGTCCCTGCGCGTCTGGTACCTCGTGCTCGACCGGGTCCCGGGCCTGAGCGCCACCGTGCACGACGAGCACCGCCTGCTCGAGGCGCTGCTCGCCGGCGACGGGGACGCCGCGGGCGAGCGCATGCGCGAGCACGTCCTCGCCTTCGAGGCCGACGTGGCCCGCGCCCTGGGCGCCGAGCCCGCCTGAGCGTGCACACCGCCCACGCGCTGACCCCGGAGGACTTCGCGGTGGAACGCCACGGGCGCCCGGAGGCGCTGCGGAGCCTGTGGGCGGGCTACGACGCGCCGCGCGACCGCCTCGCCGTGCTCCTCGACGGCCCCCTCGACCCCGTGGGCTGCGCGAACCTCATCACGGCCACGACGACGCTCTTCTACGCGCACCTGCGCGCGGCCCACGGCCCCGACGGCTTCTTCCGCTACCCCGACACCTTCCTCATCGGGGCCGGGACCGCGCCCGGCGAGTTCCGCCGCCTCGACGTCTGGCCCGCCCACAAGGTCCTGACCCTCGCCGAGCCCACGCCGGAGACGCTGCTCGAGGCGCTCACCGACCGCCGGGCGACGCTCCTCGCCGTGCCCGAGGACGGCCTGCGCGGGCGGGGGCCCGTCGCCCTGTCGACCTGGAACGCGCTCGCCGACACCGTGCGCCACGTCGTGGCCTACGCGCCCGCCACGGGCCGCGCCCGCGACGCCGACCTGACCCTGGTGGGCAACTCCGTCGTCGAGGGCTACGTCGAGCAGGCCATCGCCGCGACGCCCGGGGTGGACGCCGCGGCGCGCGACGCGCTGCGGCGGGCGCGACGCGCCCTGCACCGCGCGCCCAGCGCGCCCGCCGAGGGCTTCCGCGTGCTCCCCGGCGTGGAGGCGGCGGCCGGGCTGCTCGGGGTGACCGAGGTCCTTCCGGCGGGACGGATGCCCTAGCCATGGACGGCCGCCTCGCCGCCCTGCTCGCCACCTTCACCGTCGGGGCGCTCGTCGCCCTGCAGCCGCCGGTCAATGCCCAGCTCGCGCGCCACACGGGGGTGCTCGGCGCCGCCTTCGTGAGCTTCCTCGTCGGCACGATCGCGCTGGGCGGCCTCGTCCTCGCCGCGGGGCAGGCCTCGGGGGTGCCGAGGGCGACCGGCGCGCCCTGGATCTACCTCACCGGCGGGCTCATGGGCGCCGCGCTCATCTCCGTCTCGCTCGTCACGGTGCGCACGCTCGGCGCGGGCGGGGTCGTGGCCGCCACGGTGTGCGGCCAGCTCGTGGTCTCCGCCCTGCTCGACCAGCTCGGGCTGCTCGGGCTCTCCCAGGTGGGCCTGACGCCGCTGCGCCTGCTCGGCTTCGCCCTGCTGCTGGCCGGGACGTTCCTTGTCGTGCTCAGGTGACCGATCGCCGGCGCGGAGGGAGCCCGCCCCATGGCCGACGCCT
>JALYMR010000370.1 GCA_030773615.1 Actinomycetota bacterium | reverse complement strand
TGCGTCGGCGACATCGCGCTCGCCCTCGACCTCTCCGAAGACGCCGTCGGTTACGGGCTGCGAGTGCTGCGTGGCCGTGGCTTGGTCCGCCGCGACCCGCGGGGGCGGATGGCGTTCTATGCCCTGGCCGACGGCGTACGTCAGGGTGAGCTGCTCGACGCGCTCGCGCAGCTGCACGGCGTCAAGCGGCCCGAGTAGCGTCGTGATCAGACGCCGGCGCAGGAGCTGCCCGCCGCGCGCCCAGCAGGTCGGGTTGGGTATACCCGCCAGCATGCCGGACCCTCGATCTGCTCGTCGCGTGCGGATGCCCGTCCTAGCCAGCGCGGTGGCGCTGGTCATCACCGGTTCGCTGTGGTACGTGGAGGCGCCACCGAGGAGTTCCCCGTCCTATTCGCAGCGCACTGCGCAGACCGCCGAGACCCTCCGCTCACAGGCCGAGACCGCGCGCCTGTGGGTCGCCGAGCTCGCGGACGGGCGCACCTTCGGTGCGAGCGCCAGCGTCGGCTTTCGCGAGGCTGAGGAGGACGCGACCGCTGCTTTGAGCGGTTTCGCCGCGTATGACCCTCCGCCCGGCACCGTCGCTCTCCGGGACGCCGTGACGGCGCTCGGCAACGACGTGGTCAATTCCCTCGCGCAGCTGCGGATCGCCGCCGCCGACGAGCGTTGGGGCGACCTCGGCCAGCCAGCCGCGCGCCTTGCGCGGCTCGGCTCACGCTTGGACCGTCTGGCGAGGCGGGCCGAGTCCTGAAGCCGTCGCGTCTGCTTGCCTTCACGCTCGGCACCCTCTCGGCGATCGGGGGCTTCATCGACATCGGCGACCTTGTGGCGGACGCCCAGGTCGGCGCGCGCTTCGGTCTTCGCCTGGCGTGGGTCACCGTCTTCTCCGTCGTGGGGATCATGTGCTTCGCCGAGATGGCGGGCCGGGTAGCGCTGAAGACGCAGCGCCCGGCGCTCGGCCTCGCGCGCTCGCGTCTCGGCCCCCGCTACGCGCTCTTCGGGCTCGTCGGATCGCTGCTGGTCACCGGACTGCTCGTCATGGCCGAGCTCAGCGGGATCGCGCTTGCGCTGCAACTCGCGACGAGCGTCCACTACCTGCTGTGGGTGCCGGTCGCCGCGCTGCTCGTTCTGCTCGTCGTCGTGACGCTCCCGTTCGAGGCCATGGAACGCCTGTACGGCCTCCTCGGGCTGACGATGCTGGTCTTCGTCGTCGCCGTCTGGCAGCTCGGCCCCGACTGGTCCGCGCTGGCGCAGTCGGCCGCCACCCTGTCACCGACCGCCGGCGAGACGTGGGCCACGTACGCCTTCTTCGTGGTGACGCTGATCGGGGCGCAGATGACGCCGTACGAGATGTTCTTCTTCTCCTCGGGGGCCGTCGAGAGTCGCTGGCGGCCGAAGGACCTCGGCGAGATGCGCTTCAACGTCATCATCGGCTTTCCGCTCGGTGGCCTGCTCGCCCTCGCGATCCAAGCCGTCGCGTTCCTCGTCTTCTTCGATCGCGGCGTGACCGTCGAGCACATCTCCCAGACCGCGCTACCCGTCGCCGTCGCGCTCGGCAAGGTCGGTCTCGTGATCGCGATCGTGGGGATCTTCGCGGCGACGTTCGGCGCGACGCTGGAGACCCTGTTCGCCAGCGGTTATGAGGTGGCGCAGTACTTCGGTTGGCCCTACGGCAAGATCCAGCCGCTCGCGCGGGCCGCGCGGTTCACCACCGTCATCCTCGTGTTGCTGCTCGCAGCCACGGCGCTGGCGCTGACCACGATCGACCCGATCACGGTCACGATCATCGCCGTGGTCTTCAGCGCCGCGCTCCTGCCGTTTCTCTTCCTTCCCGTGCTGCTCGTCGCCAACGATCGGGAGCTGATGGGCGACCTGGTCAACGGGCGGCTGGCGAACACGATCGGCACCACCGTGCTCCTGCTGACCATCCTTGTGTCAGTTGCGGCGTTCCCGCTGCTCGTGCTGACACGGGGAGGGGTGTCGTGAAGCGTCACGTCAGCCTGCGCATCGCCCTGCTCGACAACCAGATCGTCGACGCCGACCGGTTGCCGGTCGGTCGCGTGGACGACATCGAGATCTCTGTCCCAGCGCGCGGAGAGCGCCCGGAGCTCGCTGCCCTCCTCACCGGCGCGCAGGCCCTCGGAGAGCGACTCGGCGGGGGGTTCGGCGGGGCCCTGGCGGCGACAGCCGCGCGTCTCCGTCGCCCGGACCTCGGTGGCGAGCCCGCCCGTATCGAGGTTCGACACATCGCGGAGCTCACGCCCCTCATCGAGCTTGCGGTCAGCCTCCGCGACCTTCCCCACGTCGCCACCCTCGAGCGTTGGCTCGCGGACCACGTCATCGGACCGCTGCCCGGGACCGGCGATGCGCGCGAGTGAGCTGCTCGCCTCCCAGGTCGTCGACGCCTCGGGGCACTCGCTCGGGCCCGTCCGCGACCTCCGCGTGACGCACGACGGCGACCGGATCCACGTCGCCGGGATCGTGGTCTGCGACGCTCCCCTGGCGCGTGCGGCGCATGCCTGGGGCTTCGCCGAGGGCCGCGCTCGCGGACCATGGCTGCTTCGCGCACTCACCGCGCGCGCCACCGCCCGCGCGCGATTCGTGCCGGCCCACCGCGTCGTCGACTGGGGCCCCGGGCTGGTGCGCATTGCCGGGGACGCCAACGACCTGAGCCCGCTCACGGAGGACCTCGACGGGTGACCGCAGCAGAAGCCGATATCGCCGGCTGGGCGCTCCTGGCCGGGATCAGCATCGCCTTGGCGGCGTTCGCTTCGCGTCGGACACGCTGAGTGTGGGCCGCGGCCGACGGCTTGCTCTCGCCGCTGAGACGTCGGCGACGGTGCCGAGCCGGCTGCTTGCGGCCCCCCGGTCGCGGTGCGGCGGCGTCCGTCTCGACGGTTGCTCGACCGGCGGGCGGTCGGGCATGGGGCAGGGGGCGTGTCTGGGGTGCCGGCGGCGACGGTGAGCGGCTTCCCGTGGTGGAGGAGTTCGAGTGGGGTGCCGCCGAGCAGCTCGTACCGTCAGTACGTCTGCGTGGTCGCGCAAGCCGCCGAAGACGGCGACGGCGACGGGGTCGGGCCAGCTCTCGGACAGGCCGTCGTCTCAGAGCCCGGTCCGCTGGGGTGGCCGCGTCGACGCGAGCGCAACGGGAGCAGCAGAGCGCGCCGCAGCAGCGGCAGGAACGGCGGCATCCGCCGCGAACGGTGCAGGGATGGACGGTAGCCGCATGCGTCCCGTGCGCAGCCTCCTGCTCGTCGTCGGATCGGCCTCGCTCATTGCCGGTTGCGGCCAGGGCGACGACCGGGAGCAGCTCCGCGCGGTCACCCAGCGCTTCTCGACCGCGCTCGCCGAGCGCGAGGGCGCGGTGGCCTGCGCGCAGCTCAGCGAGGACCTCGTGCGCCAGCTCGAGAGCCAGGAGGGCGAGCCGTGCCCGCAAGCGGTGCTCGGGCTGGCGCTGTCCGGCGGGCAACCGGCCGCGACCGAGGCGTTCATCACGAGCGGCAAGGTCGAGCTCACGGGGGGCAAGAGCGTGTTCCTCGACCGGACCAGCGAGGGCTGGCGGCTCTCGGCGCTCGGATGCCAGCCCGAGCAGGGCAAGCCGGCTGACCGGCCGTTCGAGTGCGAGGTGGAGGCCTGAGGTGAGAGCCGTCTTCGCCCTCTACGTCCTCATGATCGTCACCGGGCTGGCCTTCTTCATCGTCCTCGGCCTGCTGCAGCAGTAGATCGCCCCGATGGCTCGCTTCCTGCGCGACAACGGCCTGGGCTTGTTCTTCGCCGCGATCTTCCTCGCCACGCTCGTGGCCCAGGCGCTCGTCGGCCACGCCGACTTCAACCACAGCCAGGTGGCCCACCAGGACGAGCCCGTCTCCCTGCTGCGCTACGTCACCTCGTCGGACTTCGGCGCCGACGTCCTCGAGAACTGGCAGTCGGAGTACCTGCAGTTCGCCCTGTACATCGTCGGCACGATCTGGCTCATCCAGCGGGGCTCCACGGAGTCCAAGGCGCCGGGCCGGGCGGGCCGCGAGACGGACGAGGAGCAGCAGCTCGGGCAGCACGCGGCGCCGGACGCGCCGCGCTGGGCCCGGGTGGGCGGAGTGCGGACGTGGCTGCTGTCGAACTCGCTGCTGCTCGTCATGGCGGCGATCTGGCTCTCCTCCTGGGCGGGTCAGGCCATCACCGGCCGGGTGGCCTACAACGCCGAGCAGCTCGACCACCAGGAGGCGACCCTGAGCTTCGTTCAGTACCTCGGCAGCTCGGACTTCTGGAACCGGACGGTGCAGAACTGGCAGTCGGAGTTCCTCGCCGTGGGCTCGATGGTGGTGTTGTCGATCTACCTGCGCCAGCGCGGTTCGCCGGAGTCCAAGCCCGTCGGCGCCCCGCATGACCAGACGGGCACGGAGGGCTAGCACCGGTCGCGCTCCGGGCCCAACAGCCGGGTGCGAGCGGCGACGGCGGCGTCGGGGCTGTCGGCGATGACGCCGTCGACGCCGGCGAGGAGGAACGGGCGCACCTCCGCCTCCTCATCGCTCTGCTCACGGAGGTCCGCGGGCAGGAACTGCTTCTCGGGACGGAAGGTGTAGGCGTGGACCTGGAGTCCGGCGCCGTGGGCGGCGGCGACGAGTTCGCTCGGCTGGCCGAGGCGCTCGTCGGGGTCGCGCGCGACGACGAGCTCCTTGCTCACGCCGATCGCGCTCGCGTAGCCGGCGATGTCCGCGAGCCCGTCGGCGCTGACCAGGTCCCGGTACGTACGAGGGTCGCTGAGCGCCTGGAGGTCGTAGGGCTGGCCCTCATGGTGGATGAGCTGCACGAGGGGCAGCTCGGTGAGCTCGCTGAGCTTCCGCAGGTTGCCCGTCTCGAACGACTGGATGAAGACCAGCGCACGGTGGCCACGGAAGCCGGCTGACTCGAGCGCCTCGACCAGGGGCTCCTCGAGCCCGAGCCCGATGCCCTCGAAGTAGGTCGGGTGCTTCGTCTCCGGGTACAGGCCCACCTCGTGCCGCTTGGCAAGGTCGATGATCTCGGGCAGGGTCGGAACCTGGAAGAGCCCGTCGTAGGCGGTGTTGTCCGGTCGCAGCTGCGGCACGCGCTCGGTCGCGCGCAAGGTGCGCAGCTCGGCGAGGGTGAAGTCCTCGGTGAACCAGCCGCTCACCCGGCGGCCGTCGATGACCTTCGTGACCTGGCGGTCGGCGAACTCGGGGTGCTGCTCGACGTCGGTGGTGCGCCCGATCTCGTTCTCGTGGCGGGCCACGAGGACGCCGTCCTGCGTGGGCACCAGGTCGGGCTCGATGAAGTCCGCGCCGAGCTCGACGGCGAGCTCGTAGGCAGCCAGCGTGTGCTCGGGGCGGTACGCGCAAGCACCGCGGTGGGCGACGACGAGCGGGCCATCGTGGCCCAATCGGGAACCGGGGCGGAGCTGGCGCCGACCGCGCGAGCGCATCGTTCAGAAGGCGAACACGACCTGCACGGCGGTGTGCTCGCGGCGGGCCAGGGCGGCGAGGAACGCCGGCCCCTCCTCGATGGGGATCACATCGGTGATCAGGTGCCGGCGGATGGCGTCGCCACGGGCGGCCAGCAGCCGCCCGGTCTCCTCGGCCAGCCGGCGGCGGTCCCAGGCACCGGCCAGCCCGCGCGGGACCCGGGCGACCTGTGCGCACCGGATGGTGAGCCCGTTGTGGTGGAACTCCTCGCCGAGGCGCAGCTCGGGCGCGCCGCCCTGGTAGAAGGCGAGGTCGATGACGGCGCCCTGCGGGCGGAGGCTGCGGAGGGCCTCGTGGAGGACGGCGGCGCGGCCGCGACACTGGAAGACGACCTCGGCGCCGCGGTCGCCGGGCCCGTGGACCCAGCGCTCCTTGCACCACCGCCACGGCTCGGTCTCGGTGCGCCGCTCGTCGACGGTCTCGACGCCGAGCGCTGCCGCGATGGCCAGCCGCTGCGGGTCGGGGTCGGCGAGCGCGACCTCGCGGGCGCCGTGGTGCAGGGCGAAGAGCGCGGTGAGCAGTCCCACGACGCCGCCGCCGGTCAC
>JALYMR010000369.1 GCA_030773615.1 Actinomycetota bacterium | reverse complement strand
GGTGTCCGCCCGGGGGTAGAAGTAGAGGACGACGCGGCGCCCGCGCAGGTCGGCCAGCCGCACGGGGCGGCCGTCCTGGTCGGGGAGCTCGAAGTCGGGGGCGGGCTGGCCGGGCTGGATCACGCGGGCTGCTCCTCTGCGGCGGGCGGGCGCTCGCGCCGAAGGTACTTCACCGCCTCCCAGACCACGGCGCCGAGCGGGACGGCGAACAGCGCGCCGACGACGCCGGCGACGACGCTGCCGGCGGTGAGCAGGAGCAGGATCGCCACGCCGTGCAGGCGGATCGCGCGGCCGACGACGAAGGGGTAGAGCACGTCGCCCTCGATCTCCTGGATGACGAGGATCGCGACGACGACGATGACCGCCGCCGCCACGCCCGTGGTCACCAGGGCGACGAGCGCGGCCACCACGCCGGCGACGGCCGCCCCCACGAGCGGGAAGAAGGCGCCGAAGAAGGTCAGGAGGGCGAGGGGCAGCACGAGCGGCACCCCGACGATGAGGAGCACGAGCCCGATGAGGACCGCGTCGACGAGGGCGACGACAGCCACCCCGCGCAAGTAGCCGCCGACCGTGCGCCACGCCCGGTGGCCGAGCTCGTCGACGTCGCCCTGGCGCCGCGCGGAGAACAGGGAGACCACCCAGCCCCAGATGCGCCGCCCGTCGTTCACGAAGAAGAACACGAGGACAATCGTCAGCAGGAAGCCGGCGATGAGCTCGCCGACGAGCACGGCGCCGCTGACGAGCCTCCGCGAGAGCGCCGCCGAGTTCTCCCGCACGCGCTCGATCACGCGGTCGATGCCCTGCTCGACCTCTTGGCGGCCGATGCCGAAGGGCCGCTCGGCGAGGAAGCGGAGGACCTGATCGAGGCCCGCCTGGGCCTCGCGGCCGAGGTCGTCGAGCTCCCCCGCCACCGTCGGCGCGAGCAGCGCGACGAGCCCGGCGAGCAGTGCGACGCTGCCGAACATGGCGAGCAGCGTGGCGAGGGCGCGTGGCACCCGGCGTCGGTGCAGGGCCCCGGCGATGGGCACGAGCAGCGTGGAGACGAAGATGGCCAGGATGACCGGCAGCACCACGAGGCGCAGGCGCACGAGGCCGAAGGCGAGCACCGCGAGGGCGGCGACGACGAGCAGGAACTCGAGCGCCAGCCGTGCGGGGGGGCGCAGGACGGGGCGGGGGCGGACGTCGACCGTCACGCCGCGCCTTTCGCCCTTCCCTCGCGGCCTCCTACTTGAGCAGGCGCGACAGGCGCCGATCCTTCAGCACCCTGCCGCCCGTCTGCTCCGTCGGGCAGTAAACCATGACGTAGTCCTCGTAGTGCACCGCCTCGAGGGTTGTGCCGCAGCGCGGGCAGGGCTGGCCCTCGCGGCGGTGGACGTGCAGGGGCAGCGGGAGCTTGTCCGGGATGGGGAGCCGGACCGAGTCCTCGTAGTGCTCGAGCGCGCGGCCGAGCTCGCCCACCGTCGCCTCGCGCAGCCGCCGCGCCTCGTCGGGGTCGAGATCGTCGCCGCGCTTGAAGGGCGAGAGCCGCGCCGTCCACAGGATCTCGTCGACCCATGAGCGCCCGACCCCGGCCAGCATTCGCTGGTCGCGCAGCAGCCCGTGCAGGGGCCGCGGGGCGCGCAGCAGGGCGGCGAAGTCCTCGGGGGGGTCGGGCCACGCCTCGGGCCCGAGGGTGGCGACCGCCTCGTCGGCCTCGAGGTCGCCCGCGCGCAGCAGCTTCACCCACGCGGACTGCCGGGTGCCGAACTCGCGCAGCCGCAGCTCACGGTCCTCCCCCAGGCGCAGGAGCAGCCGCGAGGTGCGGTCGCGCAGCGACGCCCGCTTGTCGTAGAGCTGCAGGCGCCCGGCCGACATGAGGTGCACGAGCAGGACGAGGTCGCCCTCCGCCTCGAGCAGCGCGTGCTTGCCCCGCCGCCCCACGCGGGTGACCGTCCTGCCCTCGAGGGCGGCGAGCGGCGGGTCGAACGTCCTCACCGCGTTGATCCCGGGCGCGAGGACCGAGGTGATCGTCGCGCCCCGCAGCGCGGCGTCGAGCCGGCGCGCCGTGATCTCGACCTCCGGGAGCTCGGGCACCACGCTCCAGAGTAGGGTGAGGCGGGTGCCCGAGCGCCTCGTGATCGTGGGCGGCGACGCCGCCGGGATGAGCGCGGCGACCACGGCGAAGCGCCGGCGCGGGGACCTCGAGGTCGCCGCCTTCGAGCGCGGTCCCTACACCTCCTACTCGGCCTGCGGCATCCCCTACTTCGTCGGCGGGCTGTTCGACGACGCCGACCGCCTCATCTCCCGCTCGCCGGAGGAGCACCGGGCCGGAGGCCTGAGCGTCCACACCCGCACGGAGGTGACGGCGGTGGACCTCGACCGTCGCGAGCTCACCGTCTTCGACCGCTACGAGCGCCAGGAGCGCCAGGAGCCGTTCGACCAGCTCGTCCTGGCCACGGGCGCCCGGGCCGTCGACCCGCCCATCCCCGGGGCGCAGGCCATCGAGCCCGCGCGCACGGTGGACGCGGCCGAGCGCTTCCGGATCTCCCTCGAGCGCGGCGGGCGCACGGCGGTGGTCATCGGGGCGGGGTACATCGGCCTCGAGATGGCCGAGAACCTCGTGAACCACGGGCTCGCGGTGACCGTGGTCGACCAGGCCGACCAGGTCTTCGGCTCCATCGACAAGGACATGGCCGCCCACGTGCAGGACGGCGTCGAGGCCCACG
>JALYMR010000368.1 GCA_030773615.1 Actinomycetota bacterium | reverse complement strand
CCCCCCCCCCCCCCCCCCCCCCCACGTCCCGCTGTCCCCATCACGCAGACGACGAGGAGAACCCCGATGACCAGCAAGAAGATCCTGGCGGCGCTCGCCGCCGCCGTGGCCGCCGCGGGCTGCGGCGGCCAGGAGGACCAGCCCGACGGCGCCGCCGCCGGCGGCAACGGCGCCGACCGGGCCTTCGTGGCCGCGATGGTGCCCCACCACCAGTCGGCCGTGGAGATGGCCGAGATCGCGCAGCGACGCGGCCAGAGCCGCTTCGTCAGGCGGCTCGCCGACGACATCGTGCGCACCCAGCGGGCCGAGGTCGCCACGATGCGTCGCGAGGACGAGGCGCTCGGACGCGCCGGCGTCGAGCGGGGCTCGCTCGGCGTGCCCGAGCACGCCATGGGCATGGACGGCGACGCCAGCGCCCTGCGCGGCGCGAAGCCCTTCGACGAGGCGTTCCTGAGGATGATGATCCCCCATCACGCCGGGGCGGTCGAGATGGCGCGGGCCGAGCTCGGCAAGGGACGCGATCCCGAGCTGAAGGCGCTCGCGCAGCAGGTCATGGCCGCCCAGAGGCGCGAGATCACCCAGATGCGCGAGCACCTGGCGCGCGGGGGTGGCTCCCCCGCGGCGGACGGCCACGCCGCGGGCGCCCAGCGCGTGGGCGACCCGCGCGCGCGAGCGTAGAGACGGACGGCGTGCCCCGACCCACCTCCGCGTCCCGTCCGACGGCGGGCGGGCGCGGCGGTGGGCGTGCGCGGCGCCGCCGTGCCGGGCCGCACACGAACCGGCTCGCGGGGCGTCAGGTCGCCGGCGTCGGCGTGCAGCAGTCGGTGGACGTCGCGCCCGTGCAGCAGTCGTCGGCGGACGTCGCGCCCGTGCAGCAGGCGGCGTTGGCGGCGTCCGGAGCGGTGAAGCCCACGGGCGCGCAGCAGTCGTCGCCCCCACCGCGCCACAGGCCGACGCACTCCCTGACCGCGAGGGCCGAGATGAGGAACGCCGCGATGGGGTCGAGGACGGCCAGCCCGGCGCCGGCCCCGACGAGCGCGATGAGCGCGGCGGCGGCCTGCGCGGCGCAGAGCAGGTTCTGCACGCCCTCGCCGGCGGTGGCCTCCGAGCCGAGCTGCCGCGAGAGCCGGAGCTTGGCCCAGCCCAGGAGCGGCATGAGCACGACCGCGGAGGCCGTGACCGCGATGCCCAGCACGCTCGCCTGGACGTCGCTGCCGCGCAGCAGGCGCTCGAACGACTCGTAGACGAAGAACGGGACGAGCAGGAGGAACGAGCCGGCGACCCAGCGCTGCGCGCTGCGCTCGCTCGTGGCCGAGTGCATGCGCGAGCCGGTGAACCGCCAGATGATCGTCATGGAGGCCAGGCCCTCGACGAACGACGAGGCCGCCCAGATCAGCAGGCTGAGCGAGTCGGCCTCGAACCCGGCGACCAGGCCGACGACGCCCTCGATGCTCATCCAGGCCAGCGAAGCCCAGGACAGTTGGCGAGCCCGTCGTGCGGCGCCCAGCCAACGCTCGTCGCGGGCGGCCGCCGGCGGCTGGCCGGTCGGCGCGTGCGAGGCCTGGGTGGGCGCCATGGGCAGCTCGAGGGAGCTCATGAGGTCGTCCTCTCCCCCGCCAGGACCCGCACGAGCGCCGCGCCGGCGGGGGCGAGGCGATGCAGCACCAGGCGGCCCTCTCGACGCGACTCGGCCAGCCCGGCGGAGCGCAGCGCCTTGAGGTGATGCGAGACGAGCGCCGGCGAGCGCTCGACGACGTAGGCGAGGTCGCAGCCGCAGAGCTCCTGACCGTGGGCGAGCGCGAGGGCGACCGTCATCCGCGTGGGGTCGGCGAGCGCCCGCGCGGCCGCGGCGGCACGCCCGGGCCGCTCGCCGGCGAGGGCGACCCGCAGCGCCTCGGCACGAGGGAGGTCGAGGCAGAGCAGATCGCACCGGTCGTCGAGCATGCGTCCCGTCAGTTGTACCGGAGTTTGATCGGGGCGATCAAGCGGCGGTACGCGCGCCGGCCACCACGGGCGCACGCTTCGCGACCTCGGCCTCGTGGGCGAGCAGCCGGGCCTTGACCCCGACCCCGCCGGCGTAGCCCGTCAGGGCGCCGCTCGCGCCCACCACGCGGTGGCAGGGGACCACGACGGAGATCGGGTTGCGCGCGTTGGCCAGGCCGACGGCCCTGGCCGCTCCCGGCCGACCGACGCGGCGGGCGAGCGCGCCGTAGGAGACCGTCTCGCCGAACGGCACCTCGCCGAGCGCCCACCACACCGCGCGCTGGAACGGCGTGCCCGTGGGGGCGAGCGGGAGCGCGAAGCGCCTGAGCTCCCCCGCGAAGTACGCCAGAAGCTGGTCGCGGACGTCGCCGAGGGCCGTCTCGTCGCGCCGCCAGTCCGCCCCGATCACCGGCCCGCGCCGGTGGTCGGGCAGGTACACCCCGCAGAGGCGCCGCTCCTCGTCGACCACGAGCAGGAGCTCGCCGACGGGGGCCGCCAGGCCCGCGTACCGATGCCCGACGGGGGCGAGGACCGGGCTCACGGCGTCCAGGATGTCAGCCGCGACGGCGTACACCGGGGACGCTTGCCCACCCGTCCAGCGCCCGCCGGCGCCGGCGTGCGGCCGGGAACACTCCGCAGACGCATCGACCGAAGGAGCCAAGGCATGAGCATCGGCGTCTCCCTGTTCCTCCTCGCCCTCGGGGCGATCCTCACCTTCGCGGTGACCGCCACCGTCGGCGGGATCAGCATCAACACGGTCGGCCTCATCCTGATGGTGGTCGGCGGGCTCGGGCTGCTGCTGTCCCTGATCCTCGCGTCGACCGCGTCGCGCCGCGGCGAGACCGTCGTCACCCGCGAGCGCGAGCTGCTCTAGCTCGCCCCCGGCGCCTCCCCCTCGCTGGCGAACACGAGATAGGCGCCGGGGCGCGCACCCGGCACGTCGCGCCGACGCTGGCCCGTGTCGGCGTAGCCCGCCGCGCGGGCGACGCGCTGCGACGGCCGGTTGTCGACGTGGGCGAGCAGCTCGAGACGGCGGGCCCCGAGCTCGGCGTGCGCCCACGCCGTCAGCAGGCGCACAGCCCGGGCGGCGATGCCCCGCCTGCGGGCGTGGGCGGCCACCCAGGGGCCGACCTCGCCGCAGCCCCCGGCCACGCCGTGGACGCCGACGCTGCCCACGACCCCCAGGCCGCGCTCCTCGACCAGGAGGGACACGCCCCGGCCGGCCGCCGCCTCGTCCTCGGCGGTCGCGAGCCAGGCGTGCCAGTCTTCCGGCGTGCCGTCCGGCGGCACACGGGTCCACAGCGGGATCTCGGGGTCCCGCAGGAGGGGGACGACGACCGCCGCGTCGTCGGCTCGGGGCCGGCGCAACGTGAGCGCTCCCTGGGCCAGGGGGACGTCGGGGAAGGGCACGCCGGGAGCATGGCGACATAACCTTCCGCCGGGCGAGCCGCTATAACGGGCCGCTGACACGCCGAGTCCGCGCGCCCCAGGGCCCGCGGAGCGGGGGAACCGATGTGGCCCGAGTCGGGCCGCGGGGGCGAATCGCCGCCAGGAGGGCGGCGTAGCGCGATCTCTCAGCGCGAGCCCGTCAGCTCACCCCGTAGGCCCCCGAGAGCAATTGGAGCGCCTGCATGAACCGACCCTCGGAGCTCGATCCGTACCCCATCGCTGAGCGCGACCTCGCCTGCGACCACCTCTGGCTCGCCTCTCTCGAGCGTTCGAGGCAGCGCCGGCGGCTGCAGGCGATCGGGCGCAAGCATGCTCCGAGGCGCAAGAGCGCGTCTCTCGCCGCGGGCGCCGCGATGATGGCCTTCCCGGTGACGAGCGCGCTCGCCGTCGGGGGCGGCGGCGACGGTCGGGAGGCGCCGAGCCAGGGCGAGGTGGCCGCGGCGGCCGCCCGCAGCGCCCCCGCGACCCCCCTTCTGCGCTACGGAGACGTCGGGCCCGCGGTCGCCGCCGTGCAGCGCGAGCTGGGCGTCGCCGACGACGGCATCTTCGGTCCGATCACCCGGCACGCCGTTCGCCACCTCCAGGCCGACCGCGACCTGGCGGTCACCGGCGTGGTCGACCCGAGCACCTGGGCGGCGCTCTTCGGCTCCAACGTCCTCTTCTACGAGGCCCCGCAGACGCCCGCGCCGGCCGCGGTCGCGACGGCCGCGGCGCGACCCGCCCATCTCGTCGTCGCACGCGCCGCCTCCGCCGACGCCACGATCACCCCCGAGGCGATCGACGAGGCCGCGACGACGGCCCAGCCCGCTGCAGCCGGCCCGGACGAGGC
>JALYMR010000367.1 GCA_030773615.1 Actinomycetota bacterium | reverse complement strand
TGGAGCGGATGAGCGCCTCCAGGCCGCAGGAGATGAAGTCCTCGACCTCGCAGCGCGCGGGCATCTCGCGCACCTTCTTGTAGACGATGTACTTCACGAGGGGGGCGAAGGTCAGCACGAGACGATCGCGGAGGGCGGGGTCGTTCGTGCGCTGGTACTGCTTCCAGAGGGCGAGGACGTCCTCGGGGGACATCCTGCGCTTCGTGGTCTGGGCGGCCATGGGACGGCTCCTGGGGGGGTTCGCTCGGGGGACGCGGCGGCTATCGGCGGACGGCCGAGATGACTTGAAGCGCAAGATGGACGCATGGCCGATGCGGATGCGCGCTGAAGTTCCCGACGGGGGCGGCCGATGAAGGGGACCGATCCGTCCCCGTCTCCCAGGAGGCACCCTCCGCCATGGCGCTCCGTCTGACCGACGCGCCGACGCCCGCGCCCGACCGTCGTCCCCCCGGCCCCCTGGCCGAGACGACCCTCGCCGCGCGCCTGCACGCCCGCGCGAGCGCGCGGCTGGGCACCGGGGACGTCGCCGCCTACCCCGAGCTGTTCGCCGAGGCCGCCGGCGCCGCGGACCCCCACCGGCGCTACGGCGCGCGCAAGGCGCTGCTCGAGGCCGGGCTCGCCGCCCGCGCGGGCTCCCCGGCCCAGCTCGCCGCCACCTTCGCCGCCGTCGCCCGCGAGGCGGTCGCCCTGCTCGAGGAGGAGCCGCGCGAGCCCGCGTTCCTCAACTACGCGGGGGTCGCGCTGTACGAGCTCGGCGAGCTCGGCGCCGCCGAGGCGCTGTTCCGCGCCACCCGCCGCCTCGATCCCGAGCTGCCGCACGTCGCGGGCAACCTCGAGGAGGTCGCCCGCCGCCGCCGCGCCGGGGTCGGGCAGGTGGCGCTGCCCGTGCCGATCCGCCGCGCGCTGCGCGACCTCGTCCCCCGCGCGAAGCGCTGCGCCGCCGCCGCGCGCCCCGCCGAGGGGCTCGCGCTGAGCCTGTGCCTGATCGTCAAGGACGAGGAGGAGATGCTCCCGCGCTGCCTCGCGGCGGTGCGCGACGCCGTCGACGAGATCGTCGTGGTCGACACGGGCTCCACCGACCGCACCCGGGAGATCGCCCTCGAGTTCGGCGCGAAGCTCATCGAGTTCCCGTGGACGGGCTCCTTCAGCGACGCCCGCAACGTCTCCTTCGAGGCGGCAACGGGCGACTGGGTCATGTACCTCGACGCCGACGAGGTCCTCGCCGACGGCGACGCGCAGCGGCTGCGCGCGCTGTGCGGGCGCACCTGGCGCGAGGCCTTCTACCTCGTCGAGACGAACCACACGGGCCACCTCGAGGACGGCACGGCGGTCACCCACAACGCGCTGCGCGTGTTCCGCAACCGCCCCCACTACCGCTTCGAGGGCCGCCTGCACGAGCAGATCGCCCAGCACCTGCCTGGCTTCCTGCCCGAGCGCCTCGAGATCAGCGACGTGCGCCTGGACCACTTCGGCTACCTGGGCGTCGTGCGCGACGCGAAGGACAAGGCCCGCCGCAACCTCGAGCTGCTCGAGCGCCAGGCGGCCGAGGGTGTCGACACGCCCTTCCAGCACTTCAACCTCGGCTCGGAGTACGCGGCCGCCGGGGAGGGCGAGCGCGCGCTCGGGCACTTCGAGCGCGCGTGGGCCGGCGTGCAGGCCGACCCCGCGCTGCTGACCTACGGCTACGTGCCCTCGCTCGCCTCCCGCCTCGTGCGCGCCCTGCGCATCCGCGGCCGCCCGCAGGAGGCCCGCGAGCGCGGCGACGAGGTGCTCGGGCACTTCCCGGGCTTCACTGACGTCGTGCTCGAGCAGGCGCTCGCCGCGCACGCGCTGGGCGACGAGGCCACGGCGGTCGCCGAGCTCGAGCGGTGCCTGGAGATGGGCGACGCGCCCAGCCGCTACTCGGCCACGGTGGGCTGCGGGAGCTACCACGCGCTCGTCGCGCTGGGCGAGCTTCGCCGCGAGCAGGGCGACCTGGCCGACGCCGCGCGCGTCCTGCGCCGCTGCCGCGCCGAGCACCCGACCTTCTTCGGCGCCGTCGAGCCCCTGGCCACGGTCCTGCTCGCGCAGGGCACGCCCGCGGACGAGGTCGTCGCCGCCGTGGAGGCCGGGGAGCCCCTGGCCCCCAGCGCGCGCTTCGTGCTCGCCGTCCCGCTGCACGAGGCGGGCGCCGCGACGGAGGCCGAGGGCCAGCTGCGCGCGGTGCTCGCCGCCCAGCCGGGGGCGGACGGCGCCCGCGTGGCGCTGGGCGAGACCCTGCTCTCCCAGGGCC
>JALYMR010000366.1 GCA_030773615.1 Actinomycetota bacterium | reverse complement strand
CGGCGTGGGGGGCCCGGATCTAGCGTCGGCCGCATGCAGAGCATCCTGGTCGCAACCGACGGGACGCCCAAGGCGCGCGAGGCCGTCGAGCTCGGCGTCGCCATCGCCGCGTCCCAGCAGGCGGTCGTCACCTTCCTGCACGCCGTGCCGCCCACCGTGTGGAAGAGCTGCGGGCGCGGCTCGCCCGTGCGGCCGGTGCCCCGCCGGCCTGTGGGTCCAGGCGGGAGGCCGGCCGTGCCTCCCAAGGTGCCCGGGGCCGAGCACGACGAGGCGCTGCGGCAGGCGGCGGCCGCGGCCGAGGCGCAGGACGTCAACTTCCGGCTCGAGCTCTTCGCCGCCTGCACCGCGGACGTCATCGTCGCCCGGGCCCGTGTCCTGGGCGCAGGGCTCATCGTCATCGGCGCCGAGCACGCGAGCCGCCTGCACCGGCTGGCGAAGGGCTCCATCACCAGGAGCGTGCTCCGCGCGGCGAGCTGTCCCGTCCTCGTGGCGCTCGCCCCGGTCACCGAGCACGTGGTCCGAGGCCATCAGGTTCGCCCGGCCCTCGGGGGCCTGGCCTAGAGCTCCGACACCCAACCACCGCGGAAAGGGGGAGAAGTGCAGCGCATCGTCAAGGCCATGACCGACGCCCGCAACTGCTGGGGCTGCTTCCGGTTCCGCTGAAGCGCGAGCCTCGCTCGGCCGTGGGGCCCGGGTCCGCTCCCGAGCCCCACGGCTAGGCGCTCTCCCCCGCCGCCCGCAGCCTCCCCCACCCGCCATAGCGGACGACGAGGAGCACGAGCCCGGCGAGCGTGATGGGCACGAAGAGCACGAAGCGCAGGAGGAGCAGGTAGGTGAGCGCGGCGCTCGGGGCGCGGCCGAGCACCCGGGTGCCGAACACGATGGCGGCGTCCATCGTGCCCGCGTAGCCGGGTCCGGAGGGCACGAGGGCGAACATGGAGGCCAGGGCGAGCAGGTAGCAGGCCTCCACCGCCCCCAGGTCGAGCCCCGCGGCCTCCCCCGTCGCCCACCACACGCAGGCCTCGAGCGCCCACACGGCGATGGTGAACGCGAGCATCGCGACGCCGTGGGCGCCGCGCAGGCGCCCGGTGGCGGCGAGCACCGGGGCGAGCAGGCGCCACAGCCGCCCGAGGTCGCCCCGGCGGTGCAGGGCGAGCGCGGCGAGGGCGCCGAGCGCCGCGACGGCCACGAGCACGCCCAGGACGACCGCGAGCGTCCGGCCCGAGGGCAGGCCCGCCCCCTGGAAGGCGAGCGTGCCCAGGCCGACGAACGCGACCCCGAGGACGGCCACGTCGAGCAGGCGCTCGGCGAGCAGGGTGCCCGCGACCGTGCGCGCGTCCGTGCTGGCCCGGGGGGTCAGGAAGACGACGCGGAAGGCGTCGCCCGCCCGCGCCGGCAGGACGTTGTTGCCCAGGTAGCCCACCGCCACCAGGGCGTAGCTGTCCGCCCGCCGCGGCCTCGCGCCGTTGTGGCACAGCAGGGCCTGCCAGCGCTCGCCGCGCACGAGGGCGGCCACGAGGTAGAGGGCGACCGCGCCGCCGAGCGCGGCCAGGCGCGGGCCGCTCGTCGGGAGCTCCGGCGCCCGCTGGCCCGCCGCCCACCACACCACCCCGGCGAGGGAGAGGAGGGAGACCGCGGCGCCGAGGAGGCGCAGCCGACCCGGTGTCATCGCCGGGCGCCCGCGCGGCCTCCCGCCTCGACGAGCGCCTTGAGCCGCCGCAGCGCGAGGTCGTTGCGGCGGTGCACGAGGGCGTCGCCCACCCGGCTCCACAGCAGCCGGGTGAGGGTGCCCCCCGGCCCCTCGGTCATCTCCACCCTGCTCCCGCTCCCCTCCGGCGCGATCTCGAGGCGCACGAGGCCGGTGCCCAGCGGCCGGGCGTGGGCCCGGAGCACGAGCCGGCGCGGGGGCTCGACGTCGACGACCTGCGTGTGGTCGCGCACGCGCAGCGGCCCCGCCCCGACCTCGTGGTGGAAGACGGTGCCCAGGTCGGGCCAGCCCGGGTCGGCGCCGCGCACCCGGCGGGCGCCGACGACCCAGTCCTCGTAGGCCCAGGGGTCGGCGAGCACGGCGAACACGCGCTCGGGGGGCGCGTCCACCCAGGTGACGTTGTGCGCGGCCACCGGACGGCGCTACCCCGCGCGTGCGCGGGCCACGCCCGCCGCAGCAAGCAGCCCAGCCGCCGCGCCCCATGCCGCCCCACGGTGCATGCGCAGCCGCAGTTGGAGGCTGCGCGACGCCGACTCGCCGGCGAACGGCCCCCGCGTCCCCCGGTCCTCGTCGTCGTCGAGCGGGGCGAACAGGTAGTCCCGGCGGTCGGGCTCGAGCGGCTCGTCCGTCTGCTGGCCCTCGTAGTTCGTGCGCGCGAGGACGCGGTCGGCGAACCAGGGCGCGAGGCGGCTGCCGAGGATCGTGCCCACCGTCGCGCCGCCCACCCACACCTCGCGGCGGCCGTGCTCCGAGGCCCAGACGATCGCTCGCGCGGCGACCTCGGGCTGGTAGACCGGCGCGACGGGGCGGGGGCGGCGCGCCAGGCCGCGGACGCGCACCCAGGTGAACTGGGGCGTGTTGAGCCCCGGCAGCTGGACCATCGTGTAGCGCAGGTTGCTGCCCTGGTGCAGGAGCTCGACGCGCAGCGACTCGAAGAAGCCCTGGAGGCCGTGCTTCGCGCCGCAGTAGCTCGCCTGCAGGGGGATGCCCCGGTAGGCCAGCGCGGACCCGACCTGCACGATCGTCCCCCGGTCGCGCGGGCCCATCCGCTTCAGGGCCGCCATCGTGCCGTACACGCTGCCCAGGAAGGTGACCTCGACGACGCGCCGGAACTCCTCGGGCTCCGTCTGCCCGACCTCCGCGAGCACGGCCGCCATCGCGCTGTTCACCCACACGTCGATGGGCCCGAGCTCCCGCTCGACCCGCGCCGCCGCCGCCTCGACCTGCGCGGCGTCGGCCACGTCGGTGGGGACGACGAGCGCCCGACCCCCGGCCGCCTCGACCTCGCGCCGGGCGGCCTCGAGCCCCGCGCGACCCCGTGCGAGCAGGGCCACGGTGTCGCCGCGCGCCCCGTAGGCGACCGCGGTCGCGCGCCCGACGCCGGCCGACGCGCCGGTCACGACCACGATCTGGCCCATGGCCGCTGCCTACCGCGCGCCCCCGCGGGGGAAACCGGTCCCCGTGGCCGACGCCGTCGTCATCGGGTCGGGGCCGAACGGGCTCGTGGCGGCCAACCTGCTCGCCGACGCGGGCTGGGAGGTGCTCGTGCTCGAGGCCCAGCCCGAGCCCGGCGGCGCCGTGCGCTCCGCCGCCCTCACCGAGCCCGGCTTCGCGCACGACGTCTTCAGCTCGTTCTACCCCTTCGCGCAGGTGTCCCCGCCCCTGCGGCGCTTCGGCCTCGAGCGCCACGGCCTGCGCTGGCGCCGCCACCCGCTCGCCCTCGCCCACCCCGACCCCGACGGCGGCTGCGCGAGCCTGTCCACCGACCTCGACGAGACGGCCGCCTCCCTCGACGCCTACGCCCCTGGCGACGGGCAGGCCTGGCGGGCGCTCTTCGCCCGCTGGCAGGCGGTGGCCGAGGGCCTGGTCGGCGCCCTGTTCACCCCGTTTCCGCCCGTCCGCGCCGCCGGGAGGGTCGCCGCCGCGATGCCGCCGGCGGAGCTTCTGCGCTTCGCGCGCTTCCTCACCCTCCCCGTCCGGCGCATGGGCACGGAGCACTTCCGCGGCGCGGGCGGTCGCAACCTGCTGGCCGGCAACGCCCTGCACGCCGACCTCGCCCCGGAGGACGTGGGCAGCGGCGCCTTCGGGTGGATCCTCACCGCGCTGGGCCAGGAGGTCGGCTTCCCGGTGCCCGAGGGCGGGTCGAGCGCCCTCTCGCGCGCCCTCGTCCGCCGCCTGGAGGAGCGCGGCGGACGGGTCGTCTGCTCCGTGCCCGTCACCCAGGTCCTCGTGCGCCGCGGCCGCGCCGCCGGCGTGCGCACCGCCGAGGGCGACGAGGTCGGCGCCCGCCGCGCCGTGCTCGCCGACGTCGACGCTCCCACCCTGTACCGCGAGCTCGTCGCCGCGGAGCACCTGCCGGGCCGCCTGCTCGCCGACCTCGACACCGCGTTCGCCTACGACCACGCGACGGTGAAGGTCGACTGGGCGCTCGACGGCCCGGTGCCGTGGACGGCGCCGGACGCCCGGCGAGCGGGGACGGTGCACGTGACCGCCGGCGTCGACGAGCTCACGCACACCATGGCCGAGCTGAACACGGACCGCATCCCCGCGCGCCCGTTCCTCATCTTCGGCCAGTACGCCCTCGCCGACCCGACCCGGCAGCCCGCGGGGCGGGAGACGGCGTGGGCCTACGCGCACGTGCCCCGGTCCACGCGCGCCGACGCGGGAGGCGAGCTCAGCGGGCGCTGGGACGACGACGAGACCGCGCGCTTCGCCGACCGCATGGAGGAGCGCCTCGAGGCCTTCGCGCCAGGCTTCCGGCGCCTCGTCCGCGCCCGCCACGTCCTCGGCCCCGGCGGCCTCGAGGCGGCCGACGCGAACCTGGTGGGCGGGGCGATCAACGGCGGGACCGCGCACCCCTACCAGCTCGCCCTGTTCCGGCCCGTGCCCGCCCACCTCGGCCGGCCCGAGTCCCCGCTGCCCGGGCTCTACCTCGCCTCGGCCTCGGCCCACCCCGCCGGCGGCGTGCACGGCGCGCCGGGGGCGAACGCCGCCCGCGCGGCGCTGGCGCCCACCCGGCTGGTGCGGGCCGCCCTGGCTAGAACGCGCCGCGGCGGCCGAGCACGGCCGGCACGGTCTTGACCAGGATGGTCAGGTCGAGGAAGACCGACCAGCGCTCGAGGTAGAGGAAGTCGAGGCGCACGAGGTCGTCGAAGTCGAGCTCGGAGCGGCCCGAGACCTGCCACAGCCCGGTGATGCCGGGGAGGACGAGGTAGCGCTTCTTGTGCCAGGGCTGGAGGCGCTCGAAGTCGCGCAGCGGCAGCGGGCGGGGCCCCACGAGCGACATCTCGCCGCGCAGGACGTTGCCAAGCTGGGGCAGCTCGTCGAGCGAGTAGCGCCGCAGGAAGCGGCCGACGCGGGTCATCCGGGGGTCGTCGCGGATCTTGAACAGGGCCCCCGACGCCTCGTTGAGCGACTCGAGGTCGGCCTGGCGCTGATCGGCGTCGCGGTACATCGTGCGGAACTTGAAGCAGGCGAAGGGGGCGCCGCCGATGCCCGGGCGCTCGGAGCGGTAGAGGACCGGGCCGCGCGAGCCGAGCTTCACCGCGAGCGCGATCGCGGCGAGCAGGGGGCTGAGGGCGAGGAGCAGCCCCGCGGCCACCACGAGGTCGAACGAGCGCTTGAGCGCGAAGTCGAGCCCCTCGAACACGGGGGGCTTGAGCTCGAAGAGGGGCACGCCCTCGCCGGGCACGAACTCGGCACGGTGGACGAGGATCTCCATGGTCGAGGGCGCGATGCGCACGCGCACGCCGCGCTGGTGGCAGGCGTCGACGAGCTCGACGGCGGCGGGCTGGGGGAAGTCCGGGTCGGCGAGGATGACCTCGTCCACCCGCCAGCGCTCGACCACCTCGCCCAGCTCGTCGAGGGTGCCGAGCGCGGGCACGCCGTCCCCCGCGCGCGGGTGCGGCGAGACGAAGCCGACGACGTCGACGGAGGACCGGGCACCGTCGCGCAGCGCATGCGCGACGTCCTCGATGTGCTCCCCCGTCCCCACCAGCACGGCCCGCCGCTGGTGGCCGGCGAGCCGCAGGAGCGCGTCCGTCACGCGGTCGTAGCCCGCCCGCAGGAGGGAGACGATGATCACGGCGAAGACGAGCGTCCCGTAGAAGATGTAGTAGGAGGAGAACCGCTCGCCGTTGGCCAGGGCGAACACGAGCGCCACCACCGTCACCTGGAAGAGCGACGAGACGATGCTCTTGAGCCCTGGGCGCGAGCGTCGGCTCCCGTACAGCCCGGAGCGGGCGAAGAGCAGGACGGTGACGAGGTAGGCGAAGGCGAGGAGCTCGCGGGTCTGGGCGACCTGGGCGCGCACGTCCCAGTCGTCGAGCACCGCCGCCTTGATCGAGAGCGCGGCGAGGATCGCCGCGAAGATGCCGACGAGGTCGAGCACGAGCAGCGACGCCACCCGTGCCGTGCGGCGCAGGGTGTCCATCCGCAGCAGGAACGAGAGGACGGGCGGGCGCTTGCGGCGCACGTCGTGGGCCGGCAGCCACGTCTCCTGGGGCGGGCGCTCGAGCGAGGCGCGGACCGGAGGGGGCGGTGGCGGCGCCTGCGGGACGGGCGACATGCCCGTCCTAACCGCTCAGAGCGCCGTTCGTCGCGCCGCGCAGCGCGGCGCGCAGCGCGCCGTGCAGCGGGCGCTCGCCCTGGGCCTCGGGATCCCGGCGCGGCGGCGCGGCGGCCACCGCCTGGGGCAGCTCGGCGAGGTCGAAGACCGCAACGACCCGGTCGAGCCCGGCCAGCCGGTCCAGGAGGTCGAGCTGATGGTCGTCGACGTGCTCACCGTGGCGCCGAAGGCGGGGCACCACGATCGGGCGATGCCCCACGCGCAGGCAGGACAGGATGGACCCGACCCCGGCGTGGGTGACCACGGCCCGGGCGGCCTCGAGGTGCTCGAGCACCTCGCCGTAGGGCATGAAGGGCACCGCCCGGCGCACGCCGGAGGGCGCCGGAGCGGGCCCGTGCTGCACGACGAGCTCGTCGAGGGGCAGCAGCGCCAGCGCGTCGAGCAGGCGCGTGAAGGGCTGCCCGTGCGTGCCCACGGTCACGAAGATCACAGGATGCTCCCGGCGTACTGCGCGCGCTTGAGCCGCGTCGTGGTCGGCCACTGCACGAAGAAGGCGTGGGCGAGGGGGTAGACGAGGCGGCCGCTGAGCGACAGCCGACTCGTGCGCGTGAGGCTCTCGACGTAGACCACCCGGCAGCCGAGCAGGCGGCCCATGAGGAAGCAGGGCACGGCGAGCGCGGCCCCGGTCGAGAGGACGACGTCGGGCTTGCGTGAGCGCAGCGTGCGCCAGGCGACCCCGAGGTTGCGCAGCGCCATGCGCGGGCTGCGGTTCGTGGGGCCGTGGGCGTAGGTCACGTCGCGGCCGGCGAGGAGGAACTCGCTGTCGGCGCCGCGCAGCGTCACCCACGACTGCTCGAAGTCCCGGTACGCCGGCTCCATCGAGAGGAGCTGGAGGAGGTGCCCGCCCGGCGAGCACACGAGCAGGATGCGGCTCACCTGCTCTCCGTGCACGGCGCCTGAACCATGGAAGCGGGCCATCATAGGCCGCCTAGGACCGGCAGCGAAGGACGCCTCGGTCGAGGACGCGCCCGTCGACCGCGACGAAGGCGAAGGTGGCCGAGCCGGGCCGGAGGTCGAGGCGCAGCGCGCCGTCGTCGCTGGCGTTGCCGAAG
>JALYMR010000365.1 GCA_030773615.1 Actinomycetota bacterium | reverse complement strand
ACGACGCCGCCGGCGGCGGCCACGAGGGCGAGGAGGGCGACGGCGAGGACGACGGGGAGGCGGCGCATGATCCGGCCCCGAGCGTAGTCCGTCGGCGTCGGCCCTGACAGTCCTGCAACGCGGCGGTCATCCGCTCGCTGGCCCGGGCACACTGGCCGGGTGCCGGCCGCCCCCTCCCCCACCCCGCGCCCGCTTCTGTGGCAGCGGGTGGACTGGCGCGCCCACCAGCGGCGCGTGCTCGTCGCGGGCCGGGAGGCCCACGTCGTGGAGGCCGGCGAGGGGCCACCGCTCCTGCTCGTGCACGGGCTCGGCGGGTCCTGGCGCAACTGGCTCGAGACGATCCCCGCCTTCGTGGCCGACCATCACGTCGTCGCCGTCGACCTCCCCGGCTTCGGCGCGTCGGCCATGCCCGAGGAGCCGATCTCGATCCCGGGCTACGGGCGGTTCCTCGACGCCCTGCTCGGTGCGCTCGGCCTCGGTCCCGTGGCGGTGGTGGGCAGCTCGATGGGCGGGCTGATCTGCGCGGAGCTCGCGATCCAGTTCCCGACCCGCGTCGAGCGCCTGGCGCTCGTCTCCAGCGCCGGCTTCACCGTCGAGCGCGAGGGCAACGACGACGCGCTGCGGCTCCTGCGCCGCCTGCGCCGCCTCGTGCGCCTGTACGTGGGCGCGGCCGCCCTGGTCGCCGGGCGCCCCGAGCCCTTCGCCCGCCACGCCGCGCTGCGTCGGGTGCTCCTGCGCCAGACCTTCGCGCACCCCGAGCGGCTGGACCCCGCGCTCGCCGCCGAGCAGCTGCGCGGCGCCGGCAAGCCCGGCTTCATCGACGCGCTGGAGTCCGTCATGGAGTACCCCATCCGTGACCGCCTGCCCGCCGTCGCCTGCCCCACGCTCGTCGTATGGGGCGCGAGCGACCGCATGATCCCCGTGGACCACGCGGACGAGTTCGAGCGCCTGATCGGCGGCGCGCGCAAGCTCGTCTACCCCGACACGGGCCACGCGCCGATGCTCGAGCAGCCCGCGCGCTTCAACGCGGACCTGCGCGCGTTCCTTCAGGAGCGTCCGGGCGCGAGCGCCTCCGCGCAGGCCTCGGCCACCGCGCAGGCCAGCGCGTCGACGTCCTCGGGCGAGGTGTCCCACGCGCACATCCAGCGCACTTCGCCCGTGCGCTCGTCCCACGTGTAGAAGCGGAACTCCTCCTGCAGGCGCGCGGCGACGCCGGGCGGCAGGCGGGCGAACACCGCGTTGGCCTGCACGGCCTGGCTGAGCGTGACCCCGTCCACGCCCTTCACGGCCCGGGCGAGCCGGGCCGCCATCGCGTTCGCGTGCTCGGCGGCGCGGCGCCACAGGTCGTCGCGCAGGAGGGCGTCGAGCTGGGCACCGACGTAGCGCAGCTTCGAGGCGAGCTGCATGGACTGCTTGCGCAGGTAGGGCAACGCACCGGCGACCTCGGGGCGCAGGATCACCACCGCCTCGGCGGCCAGGAGCCCCGCCTTCGTGCCCCCGAAGGAGACGGCGTCGACGCCGAGGTCGGTGGTGAGCGCCCGCAGCGGGACCCCGAGCGCGGCCGCCGCGTTGGCCAGCCGGGCGCCGTCGACGTGGACGAGCATCCCGTGGGCACGCGCGAGCTCGGCCAGCGCGGCGAGCTCCTCGGGCGCGTAGACCGTGCCGAGCTCCGTGGACTGGGTGAGGGTGAGGGCGCCGGGCTGGATCGCGTGCTCGTCGCCGAAGCGCACGAGCCGCGAGGCGACGAGCTCGGGGGTGAGCTTGCCGTCCGGGGTGGGGACGGTCAGCAGCTTGATCCCGGCCATCGCCTCGGGCGCGCCGCCCTCGTCGACGTTGAGGTGCGCGCTCTCCGCGCACACCGCGCCCTGCCACGGGCGCAGCAGCGCGCGCAGGGCGACGACGTTCGCCCCCGTGCCCGTGAGCACCAGGAACGACTGCGCCGCCTCCCCGAAGTGCTCGCGCAGGCGGGCCTGCGCCCCCTGCGTCCACCGGTCCGCGCCGTAGGCGGGCGCGGGGCCGTGGTTCGCCGCGGCGATCGCGTCGAGCGCCTCGGGGAGGATCGGGGCGTAGTTGTCGCTGGCGAAGGCCCGCACGCCGCTCGCCCTAGCCGGTGACGGCGCCCTGCGCGGCGCTCGAAACGAGC
The DNA here is from genome assembly GCA_030773615.1 of Actinomycetota bacterium. Classification (GTDB taxonomy): domain Bacteria; phylum Actinomycetota; class Thermoleophilia; order Solirubrobacterales; family Solirubrobacteraceae; genus JALYMR01. The sequence goes on along the minus strand of JALYMR010000365.1, from coordinate 5,114 downwards.
TTCGCGTACTTCGCAAGCACCCCGTCGCGCACGCCGTTGTCCGGGCCGCGGTAGGCGGCCACCCGCTCGGCGACCTCGGCGTCGTCGAGGTCGACGTCGAGGCGCCGGGCGTCCACGTCGACGGTGATGACGTCGCCCGTGCGCACGGCGGCGATGGGCCCCCCGCGGGCGGCCTCGGGGGCGACGTGCCCGGCCATGAACCCGTGGGTGGCGCCCGAGAAGCGCCCGTCGGTGAGCAGCGCGACCTCGCCGCCGAGCCCCGCCCCGTTGAGCGCCGCGGTCACCGCGAGCATCTCGCGCATGCCCGGGCCGCCCGCTGGCCCCTCGTTGCGGATGACGACGACGTCGCCGGGCTCGATCGCCCCGCCGAGCACGGCCTCCATCGCCGCCTCCTCGCCCTCGAACACCCGCGCCGGCCCCCGGTGGTAGCGCCGCTCGTGACCCGAGAGCTTGACCACGCACCCCTCTGGGGCCAGGTTGCCGCGCAGGATGGCGAGGCCGCCCGTCGCCTTCACGGGCTCGTCGAGCCCGCGGACCACGCGCTGGCCGTCGGCCTCCGTCGCCTCCTGGGCGTGCTCGCCGACGGTGCGCCCGGTGACCGTGGGGGCGTCGGCGTGCAGCAGCCCGGCGTCGAGCAGGCGCCGGGCCACGAGCGGGACGCCGCCCGCCTCGTAGAGGTCGGTGGCGACGAAGCGTCCGCCGGGCTTGAGGTCGCAGAGCAGCGGGGTGCGCTCCGAGATCCGGTCGAAGTCCTCGAGGTCGAGCTCGACGCCCGCCTCGCGGGCCACGGCGAGGAGGTGCAGGACCCCGTTCGTCGAGCCCCCCGAGGTCGCGATGGCCGCGATGGCGTTCTCGAGCGAGGCCCTCGTGATGATGTCGCTCGGTCGCTGGCCGCGGCGCAGCACGTCGACGACGAGCTGCCCGGCCTCGTAGGCCACGTCGCCCTTGCCGCGGTCCATGGCGGGGACCATCGCCGAGCCCATCGGCGAGATGCCGAGCACCTCGAAGGCCATGGCCATCGTGTTCGCCGTGAACTGCCCGCCGCAGGCGCCGGCCCCCGGGCTCGCCGCCTCCTCGAGCTCGTGGAGCTCCTCGTCCGTCATCCGCCCGGCGGCGTGCGCGCCGACCGCCTCGAAGACCTCCTGGATGGTCACCTGGCGCCCGCGGAAGCGGCCCGGGGCGATGGAGCCGCCGTAGAGCATGAGCCCGGGCAGGTCGAGGCGGGCGAGGGCCATGACCGTGCCGGGGATGGTCTTGTCGCAGCCGCTCAGGGCGATGACCGCGTCGAAGGCGTGCCCGCGCGCGACGAGCTCGATGGAGTCGGCGATGACCTCGCGCGAGACGAGGCTCGTGCGCATCCCGGGCGTGCCCATCGTGATCCCGTCGGAGATCGCGATCGTGTTGAGCTCCATCGGCGTGCCGCCGGCGGCCCGGATGCCCTCCTTGACCCGTGCGGAGAGCGCGCGGAGGTGGAAGGTGCATGGCATCGTCTCGATCCAGGTCGAGGCCACGCCGACGATGGGCTTGGCGAGCGCCTCGTCGTCGAAGCCGATGCCCTTGAGCTGGGCGCGGGCGGCGGCGCGCTCGGGGCCCTCGGTCAGGGCGCGGCTGCGGTGCTTGAGGTCCATGGGCGCGTGGACGTTAGCCACCGTCAGCCCCCCGCGGCTCGCGCTCGGCGGCGCGCTTGCGGGCAAGCAGCGCGCCGGTCTCGCGGAAGCTGAGGGGCACCGCGCCGAGGGCGATCGCCCGCTCGCGCTCCTCCTGGGGGAGGTCGTAGTGGTCCTTCCACGGCCGGCCCGGTCGGCTCTGGAACCAGGCGCGCCGCAGCCCGAGGTCGGCCGCCAGCGCATGGAGCTCCTCGGGCGCGTCGGCGACGAGGTGACACCAGCGCCGGCCGCGCCACTCCCACAGCGGCTCGTCGACGTAGACGCTCAGGGCGGGCGCTACGGCGCGGTCACCCCGGGCCCGCGCGACGTCGACTCGCGCAGGCGCTCCTGCTCCCACTGGCCGAGGCGCCACAGGTCGCGGCGCACGGCCCGGGGGTCGACCTGACGACCCGGCAGGTGGAGGTTCGCGCTGGCCAGCAGCCGGCGCTCGTCGCCCGTGAGGGCCATCCACTTCGCGAGCACGTCGTCGGAGTCGGGCAGGCGCGCGGAGCCGTACGGCCGGGTCTCGTCGGGGAACTCGACGCAGTACTCCGCGAGGAGCTCGCGCGTCTGCGCCAGGAAGGCCACGATGGGCTTGTGAGGGTAGATGAGGTAGGCGTAAGGGGCACCCCGCGCGGCCCGCGAGCCCTCCCCCGGCCCCTCGGCGAGCTCGCCCCACACCCGGATGAACCCGAGGTCGCGGTACATCCCCCACTCCTCGTCGTTCACGCACGAGCGCAGGAGGGCCTGGGCGCGCTGCTCGGCCCGCCGCTCGCGGCCCGGGTCGTAGCCCTGGACGCTCGCGCGCTCGCGACGAGCGCGCCGCTCGTCGAGCCAGCGGTCGAGCCTGGGGATCGCCACCTCCCAGAGCAGCACCACGATGACGATGGCGGTGACGCTCAGGGCGAGCAGCACGGCCTACCGACCGCCCGCGGCGCGCGGGAAGAAGATGACGCGCTCGGCGTCGCGGGGCACCTCGTCGAAGGAGCGCACGAGCTGCGCCTCGCGCCGCCCACCGGGGGCCGTGGTGGGCACCGCGGCCCACATGCCGCTGTCGAGCTGGGCGCGGAAGGCGGCGACGAGACGCTCCTCCTCCTCGCGCACCTCGACGTCGCCCTCCGCCAGGAGGACCTCGCCGTGTCCGGGCTTCATCCGAAGGAGCTTCATGAGGCGGTGATTATGGCATCCGCCTGCCGGCGCTCCGCCAGGTCCGCGAACTTCGCGTGGGCGCCGGCGCGCAGCCGCTGCGCCAGCCCGAAGACGTCGACCGGCCCAGCGCCCGTCCCGAGCTCGCGAAGCCCGTCGCGCACCGCCGCCGAGGCCACGGCCTTCGCTCGCCGGGCGGCCTCGAGCGGCGCGTCGCCCAGCGCGAGATGCGCGGCGAGGATCGAGGAGTGCGTGCACCCCGAGCCGTGGGCAGCGCCGTCCGCATGGCGCTCGCCGGGGATGCGGGTCAGCGCCGTCCCGTCGAAGAAGAGGTCGACCGCCTCGTCGCGGTGGCCGCCGGTCACCACCACCGCGCCGGGCCCGAGCGCATGGACGCGGCGGGCGAGCTCCTCGCCGTCGAGCCCGGCGTCGCCGACGAGCGTCCGGGCCTCGGCGAGGTTCGGGGTCAGGACGGTCGCCCGCGGCACGACGAGCTGGACGAGCGCGTCGAGCGCGTCCTCGGCGAGCAGGCGCGCGCCCGACTCGGCGACCATCACCGGGTCGTGGACCACGGGGGTGCCCTCCGGGAGCGCCGCAAGCGCCTCGGCCACCGCTTCGATCGTGGCCACGTCCCCGAGCATGCCGATCTTCACGGCGTCGATCCCGAGGTCCTCGGCCACGGCGTGCACCTGGGCCCTGATCGTCGCGGGTGAGACGGCCTCCACCCCGATGACGCCCACGGTGTTCTGCACCGTGATCGCCGTGATCGCGGTGGTCCCGTGGACGCCGGCGCGGGCGAACGCCTTGAGGTCGGCCTGGACCCCCGCCCCACCCCCCGAGTCCGAGCCGGCGATGGAGAGCGCGACGGGGACGGGACGGGGGACGGGGGGCATGCGCTCGCACGATAGGTGCCGTCCGGCGCTGTCACCGCAGCCTCCGCGCGTAGCGGCCGTCGCCCTCGCGGCGCAGCAGCCCCAGGAGCTCGAGCCGGGTGAGCGCGATGATGGCCGCGGAGACCCCACCGGTTCGCGCCGCCAGCGCCCCGGGGGTGGCGTGGCCGGCGTCGACGAGGGCGAGGACGCGCTCGAGGTCCTCGGGCAGCCGGGAGGCAGGCTCCCCCGTGCTCTCGCACCCCTCGCAGCCCTCGCGGCCGCCCTCGTCCACGCCCTCGAGGTGCGCTCCGGCGCCGAGCGCGAGGTCCAGGACGTCGCGGGCGTCGCGCACGACGGGCGCGCCGTCGTGCAGCAGCCCGTTCGTGCCCACCGACTGCGGCGCGGTGACCGGGCCGGGCACGGCGGCGACGACCCGTCCGAGCTGCAGGGCGATGTCCGCGGTGATGAGTGACCCCGACCGCTCCGCGGCCTCGACGATGACGATGACGCCGCCGAGCGCGGCGATGATCCGGTTGCGGGCGGGGAAGCACCAGCGCCGCGGTCGGGTGCCGGGCGGCAGCTCGGAGACCGCGCAGTGGTGGGCGACGATGCTCGCGTGCAGCGCTCGCTTCGTGGCCGGGTACGGGAGCTCGGGGGCGCCGGCGAGGACGGCGAGCGTCGGGCCCCCGGCGGCCAGGGCGCCCTCGTGGGCGGCGGCGTCCACCCCAAGCGCCATGCCGCTGACCACGACCACGCCGGCGGCGGCCAGGCTCCGGCCGAGCGCGTACGCCACCTCGCGCCCGTACGGAGTCGCGCGGCGGGCGCCGACGACGGCCACGGCGGCACCCGTCCCGTCGACGGCCGCGAGGCGGGCGAGGGTGGCGGGCTCGCCGGCGACGTGGAGGACCGCCGGCGCGTCGGCCGCCTCGAGCAGACGGGGCGGGTAGCGACCGTCGTGGCGGCACACCGCGGCGACGCCCGCCGCCCGGCAACGCCTCGCGGCGGCCGCCGGGACGAAGTGGTCGAGCTCGGCCTCGAGCGCGCCTCGCCGCCCACCGGCCAGGGCGTCGAGCAGGGCCTCGTCGGGGAGCGCGAGCAGCGCGGGCAGGCGCTCGCCGTCGTGCCGCGCGCGCTCGATGTGCGGGCTGAGCAGCTCGACGAGCCGGGTCCGCCGCAGGCAGGCCGGGCAGGCCGCAAGCTCCCCCCGGGCCAGCCCGACCGCAGGTCCGCCGCGAGCTGCGGTCGCCCCGCCGGTCACGCCGCCCTCGCCTGGCCGGGCTCCCCCGCCTGGCGGAAACCGAGCGCCTCCTGGACGTGCTCGAGCGCGACCTGGTCGGCGCCCTCGAGATCCGCGATCGTCCGCGCGACGCGGGCCACCCGCTCGTGCCCGCGCGCGCTGAGGTCGCCGGCTGCGTAGTGCCCGCGCAGCGCCCGGCGTGCGTCGGGGGCC
>JALYMR010000364.1 GCA_030773615.1 Actinomycetota bacterium | reverse complement strand
GCGCAGGGTCCCGCGCAGCCCGCCGACGCGCCCGGCGCCGAAGGGCACCGCGCGGGCCTGGCGGTCGGCGTTCAGCGAGGGTCAGCCAGGTGGCCACGAGCGTGCGGCGACGAGGTCGCGCCCGGGCAGCCCCGCGAGCGAGCGAGGCACGGGTGGCGCCGAGCTCGGGGCGCCGGGGCACGCGGCGAGGGCCGCACCGGCTCGCCGGCCAGGAACGTTGCGATCGCGGTCACCGCGCAGGGCGTCGGGTCCGAGGCGGTGGTCACGTGGCCAGCGTCGGGGACGGCGAGGACCTGCGCGCCCGGGAGCTGCAGCGCGGTTCGCCGCTGGTCCTCGAGCGGCGTGCGGAGGTCGTCACGGCCTCCGAGCACGAGCACGGGGAGGTCCGGTCCCACGCCGCCCGTCCGCGGGGGCGCCGGCGTGGCGGGCAGCCCAGGCAGGCGACGCCGAGCTGCTGGGGCAGCGCGACGCGCAGCGGGAACGGGGCGTAGGCGTTCGGCTCGGCGCGCAGGGCGGCGGCCAGCAGGGCGGGCCGCGACCCGGGGGCGGAGGCCGGGTCCCAGGGCAGGCGGCCCTCGACGCAGCCCCTGGCGAGCAGCCGCGCCGGCTGAAGTCCTCCAGCGCCTCGTTCGCGAGCCCGCCCGCGCGCACGAGCTGGCGCAGGAGCGGCGCCGCGTCCCCACGCAGCGCGGCGTCGATGCCGGCCGGCAGCTCCGTGCGCAGGAAGGGGTCCTGGTCGGACAGGGCGACAAGCAGGAAGAGCCCCGAGGCGGTGAGGGGCGCGGGTCGGCGGCGGCCGTCGGGAAGCACGACCGTGCCGCGCAGCGGCCGCCGGACGAGCCGGCGCACGAGCCGCGCCAGGCCGGTGCGGGGGTCGCAGGGGAAGGCCTGGCAGCCGGGCGGAGCACACCTCGCGCAGGACGCGGGGCAGCGCGAGGGCGCGCAGGCGCCGAGCGCGTCGACGCCCTCGACCGGCGAGGTCGAGTCGAGGACGGCCGCCCGCACGCTGCCGGGGAAGCGGCGCAGGTACTCCCCGGCGACCTGGCCGCCGTAGGACACGCCGAGGGGGATGACCTGGTCGAGGCCGAGCGCGCGGCGCAGGTCCTCGAGGTCGAGCACGGTCTCCTAGGTCGTGAAGAAGCGCCGGCGCTCGCCGAGCTGCTCGCCGCAGCGGCGCACGGCCGTCGCCTCCTCGGGTCGCGCCTCGGCGTCGCCGCCCTCCAGCGCGGGGCAGCGCAGGGCGCCCGAGCGCCCCGTCCCGCGCTGGTCGGGGAACACGAGGTCGTAGCTGCGCCGCAGGGGACGCAGCGCCTGGACGGCGAACGGGGCCGACGCGATGGCCGACCCCCGGGCCGCCCTCGAGGAAGACGATCGTGCCGCGTTGGGTGCCGGTGCGGCGTAGCGGGCGTAGGCGACCGAGCGTGCCAGGCGTCGCCCCGCCGTGGTCGAGCGGGACCCGGACGCTGCCGCACTCCGCGCCGCGGGGACAGGGGGCGGGAGCCTGTGCGCCCGCCGGACCGGCGCCGGCGAGCGCGGCCAGCAGGGCGGCCGGCAGCGCTCGGAGGGTGAGGGACCTGCGCTTCGGACCTCCAACTAGGAAAACGGACGCCAAAGGGTTCGGTTGAGGAGGGCTCCGTGCGGCACGGAGCTCTAACGATCGTCCTGCGGGAGGGCCCGGAGGGCCCGGTTGGCGCGTTCGTTCCCGAAGGCTGCTGCTTACACTGGCTCTCCCGCGACATGGCCGAACGCCGACTCCATGGTCTGCAGCGCGTGCTGGGCGTCAACGCGCTCTTCTCGACCGCCTACGGCAACGTCGGCTCGTCGATCTACTACGCCCTGGGGCTGGTGGCGGCGCTGGCCCTCGGCCTCACGCCCGTGGTCTTCGTGCTCGCCGGGGCGCTCTTCTACTGCACGGCGACGACCTACGCCGAGGCCACGGCGATGTACCCCGAGGCGGGGGGCGCCTCGCTCTTCGCCCGACGCGCGTTCAACGAGTTCTGGTCCTTCTTCACCGCCTGGGCCCAGATGCTCAACTACGTGATCACGATCGCCATCTCCGCCTTCTTCGCCGCGCACTACGCCGGCGGGATCGCGTTCGACGCGCTGAAGCGCTCCCCGGCCGACATCGTCTGCGCGATCGTCCTGATCGTGCTGCTCGCGCTCGTCAACGTGCGGGGCGTCAACGAGGCCGTCACCGTGAACCTCGTCCTCGCGGTCGTCGACTTCCTCAGCCAGCTCGCGATCGTCGTGGTGGGCGCGTTCCTCGTGCTCAGCCCCGAGACGCTCGTGCGCAACCTCGAGTTCTTCGGCACCGCGCCGACCTGGCAGGAGTTCCTCCTCGCCATCCCGCTGGGGACGATCGCCTACACCGGCATCGAGACCATCTCGAACATGGCGGGCGAGGCGCGGGACGAGCAGCGGACGATCCCGGCGTCGATCAAGCGCGTGATGGTGGCCGTGTTCGCGATCTACTTCACGCTGCCGGTCATCGCGCTCTCGGCCCTGCCGGTCACGTGCGCGGGCGGCGAGTGCCGCACGCTGCTCGGCGTGCC
>JALYMR010000363.1 GCA_030773615.1 Actinomycetota bacterium | reverse complement strand
GGCCGGCGGGGGCGCAGCCCTCGCGCTCGCGGCGGTGGCCGGCTCGCTCGTCGCCTGCGCGCTCGTCGCCCCGGCGCTGCTCGCGGTCCTGGGCGGGACCCAGGGCGGCGGCCCCGGCGAGCTCGTGGGCGGCTTCGCCCTCGTCGTCCTCGTGCCCCTCGTCGCCGGCCTCGGACTGCGCGCCGTGCTGCCGGGCCTCGCCCGGGTCGAGCAGGAGCTCGCGGGCGCGTCCGCGCTTGTGCTCGCCGGCCTCGTGTACCTCGCCCTGAGCGCGACGGGGGGCGGGGCGCTGGGCAGCGCGCTGCTCGCCGCCGGGGGCTTCCTCGCGCTCTCGGCCGTGCTCGCCGTCCCCTTCGCGCTGCTCGTGGGCGAGCGGGTCGTGGGCGGCCTGGCCTTCGCGCTGCGTGACTTCGCCGTGGCCGCGGCGCTCGCGGCCCAGGCCTTCGGCCCCGAGGCCGCGGGGGTGGGGGGCGTGTACGGCGTGCTCATGCTCGTCCTCGGCGCCGCCGTGGCCTCGTGGCGGCGCGGCGCTGCTTGACGCAAATTCGTCCAACCTGGTACCCATCAGCGTTGGGGGCCGGTTCAGCCGAGGAGGAGATGTGACGGAGACGGTGAGGACGACGGACGGGCTCGTCGATCAGGACAAGCTCGAGTACGAGGGCGGCGGGCTCGCCCAGGAGACGAACTGGTGGGGCGCGTTCGTCGTCGGCCTCGCCGGGGTGATCCTCGTGACCGGCATCGCGCCGGTCATGGTCACGAGCCTGGGGGCGGCAGCCGTCCCGCTCATCGTCGTCATCACCTTCATGGGCTGGCTGCTGTGCCTGCTGCTCGCCGAGCTCTCGGCGATGATGCCCGAGCGCACGGGGGGCGCCCCCTCCTACGCGTACCCCGCGTTCCGCACGCGCTTCCCGAAGGCGGCCAAGCACGTCAACGGCCTCGCCTCCTGGATGTACTGGCTCGGCTGGTTCCCGGTCGCGCCGCTGAACATGATCCTCGCCTCCCTGTACCTGGCCGAGCGCTTCGGTCTGAACACGGAGACGACGATCTCGCCCGTCGGCACCCCGATCGCCCTGTGGACGCTCGCCATCGCCATCGTCGGGATCCTGCTCTTCTTCATCCCGGCCTACCTGGGGATCCGCATCGGCACCGCCTTCGCCACCGTGCTCGGCGTGCTGGCCATGATCCCGCTGACCTTCCTCGCCGTGGCCTGGCTGTTCAGCGGCGACGCGGACTTCGGCGAGCTCTCCGGGTTCCGCCAGCTCGACGGCTCGGGCTTCTTCAGCGGCCTCGACGGGACGGGCTGGTTCGCGCTGTACATCGGCTACGCGTTCCTGCTGACCTGGAATGTCGTGGCCATGGAGGCCGCCGCCTGCTACATCGGCGAGTGCCGCAACCCGTCGCGCGACGCGAAGATCGCCATGACCCTCGAGGGCTCCTACGGCCTGTTCATCTACACGCTCATCCCGATCGCGTTCGTGACCGTGCTCGGGGCGCAGGCGCTCTCCGACGAGGCGCTCGTCGACCCGAGCACGATCTTCGTCACCTTCGCCGGCGAGCTGTTCAACACGGGCGGCGAGGCCCTGAACTGGATCATCGCCGGGACGCTCATCGTGGCCCTGGCCCTGTCGGCCCTCAACGCGATCATGGGCTGCGCGCGCTCGCTGCACCAGATGTCCATCGACGGGCAGTTCCCGCGCTTCTTCCAGCGCATCAACAGCCACGGCGTGCCCTCGCGGGCGATGTTCTTCAACGTCGTCGCCTCCCTGCTCGTCGTCCTGCTCGGCGGCGCCGTGCAGATCTACTCCTTCTCGAACGTGGGCTACGTCGGGGCGATGGCCATCGTGCTCTTCGGCTACTACCTGCTCCGCCAGGATCGTCCGAACGCGCACCGGCCGGTTCGCCTGCCCGAGTTCATGAAGTACGTGGCGCTGGCGATGGCGATCTTCCTTGCCTTCATCTGGCTTTTCGGAGGGATCACCTACTCGCTCATCGGCGACACCGAGCTCTACTACTTCCTGGGGTGGCTGGTAGCCGCCGCCTACTTCCCGCTCTACCTCTACCGCACCCGCGTCGAGGACAAGCGGCTGGGCCGGCGCCCGGCCGAGCCGGCGATGCAGCAGCCCCACGCGGAGGCGCTGCACGAGAAGTGAGGTCCTCCTCGGGAGAGCCGCCCGACCCCGACGCGCTGCGGGTCAAGGCGGTGCTGCTCGCCACGGAGGAGCGTGAGATCCCGCGCGAGGCGGTCGAGCTCGCCGGCCGCCTGGCCCAGGGATCGGACGCGCCCGTCCACGTGTTCGGGATCACCCGGGTGTGGGGGACCTCGTTCGGGTTCCCCAACCCGGGGCTCCAGCCCACCCGGCAGGAGTGGGACGCGCAGCGCACGAACGTCGAGCGGGCGGTGAAGACGCTGCGGCGCCGAGGCCTCCACGCCGAGGGCCGCGTGCTCGGCACCCGGGCGGCGGCCAAGCGCATCGTCCAGGAGGCGCGGCGGGTGGGGGCCGGGGCGATCGTCATGGGCGCCGACCCGCCGCGCAACCGTCTCCTGGCCGACTTCTCCTGGTCCCAGGAGCCCTACCGGGTCCGCCGCCGGGCCGGCGTCCCGGTCTACCTCGTCGTGCCCTGAACGCCTCCGACCTCGCCGCCTTCCTGGCCCACCAGCCGCCGTTCTCCCGGGTGGGGGAGGCGGAGGTCCGCGTGGCGGCCGAGGCCGCGGTGCGCCTGGCGTTCCGGGCGGGGGACGCGGCCCTCGTGGAGGACGGCGAGCCGGCCGACGGGCTCTTCGTCGTCGAGTCGGGGGCGATGGAGCTCGTCCACGCCGACCGCGTCGTCGACGTGCTCGAGCCCGGCGAGTGCTTCGGGCAGCTCTCCCTGCTCACCGGCATGGCCCCGGCCTTCACCGTCCGTGCCCGAGAGGACGCGACCTGCCTGGTCATCCCACGCGAGCCCGCGCTGCGCGTGCTCGGCCAGCCCGGTGGGGTGGGCTATCTGGCGGGCAGCCTGCGCGAGCGCCTCGTGCGCACCGGGCGGGCGGTGCACGCGCTCCCCGAGCTGAGCCTCGCCCGTGTGGGCCAGCTCGTCGAGGGCCCGCCGCTCGTCCTCGGGCTCGACACCCCGCTGCGCGACGCCGCCCGCGCGATGACCGACGCGGGCGTGACG
>JALYMR010000362.1 GCA_030773615.1 Actinomycetota bacterium | reverse complement strand
GTGCCGCGCGTGCGCTCCGTCGAGCCCATGAAGGACATCCGCCGCGAGGTCGACCGCCGGACGGGCGCCACGGAGCAGCTCGCCCAGCCGGCCCCGGAGTCCACCGTCCAGGCCTAGCCCGCCCGCCGTGCCCGCCGCCCCGGCCACCGCCCCCGCCGCCGCCCTGGCGGCGGGCCGGCAGCTCGTCGCCGACTACGTCGCGCTGACGAAGCCGAAGGTCCAGAGCCTGCTGCTGCTCACGACGGTGACCACGATGCTCGTGGCCGGGACGCCGTCGCTCGAGCTCATCGTGCTCACCGTCGTCGGCGGCTACCTCTCCGCAGGCGGCGCCGGGGCGGTCAACCACTGGTACGACCGCGACCTCGACGCCCGCATGCCGCGCACGGCGGGACGGCCGGTGCCGGCCGGCCGGGTCCCCCCCGCCGCCGCGCTGGCCTTCGGCCTGGCCCTCGCCGCCGCGTCCTTCGCGCTGCTCACCGCGGCCGTCAACCTCCTCGCCGCCCTCCTCGCCCTCGCCGGCTTCCTGGGCTACACGCTCGTGTACACCGTGTGGCTCAAGCGCCGGACGCCGCAGAACATCGTCATCGGCGGGGCGGCGGGCGCGGTGCCCCCGCTCGTCGGGTGGGCGGCGGTCACCGGCGAGCTCGCGGGCACGCCCCTGTACCTGTTTGCGATCGTCTTCTTCTGGACCCCGCCTCACTTCTGGGCGCTCGCGCTGCTCATGAAGGACGAGTACGCGCGGGTGGGCGTGCCCATGCTGCCCGTCGTGCGCGGCGAGCGCGAGACCCGCCGGCAGATCCTCCTCTACGCGGTCCTGCTCTACGGCGTGACGCAGCTGCCGTTCTGCGCCGGGGCGTTCGGGGCGCTCTACCTCGTCGCCTCCATGGGCCTCGGCGCGCTGTTCATCGCCGGCGCCGTGCGCCTCGTGCGCCGGGCGGACCGGCGCTCGGCCCTGCGCCTGTACCTGTTCTCCCTGGCCTACCTCGCCGCCCTGTTCGCCGCGATGGTCGCCGACGCCAGGCTGGCCTAGGCTGGGCTACGCTCCGGCCATGGACCGCCGTCTCGCCCGCAAGAACCTCCGCGTCGCCCTCATCTCCGGCGCCATCATCTTCGTCATGTTCGGCATGTCGTGGGTGGCGGCGGCGCTCTACGTGGCATGAGCCCGCGCGAGCTGCCCGCGCCCCCCGCCGGTGAGGAGATCCACCTCCCGGGTCCGAGCATCCAGCCCCTGCTGCTCTGCCTCGGGGTGACGACGGCGCTCATCGGCGTGACCACGAGCCTGATCGTCGTCGTCGCGGGCATGCTGCTCTTCCTGGGCGTCCTCGTCGCCTGGCTGCGCGGCGCCCGGCGGGAGCTGCGCTCGCTCCCGCTCGAGCATCACCACTGACCCCCGGCGCGTGCGCCGCCGTCGCGGCTAGCGCGCGAGCTCGGCGAGGCCGTCGCGGCTCGCCGCCCACACCCTCACGATGTCGCGCAGGGAGACGACGCCGATCACGTCGCTGCCCTCGACGACGACGAGGTGCCGGAAGCCCCGGCGCGCCATGGCCTCGGTCGCCTGCTCGAGCGACCAGTCGGGTAGCGCGGAGACCGCCTCGGAGGACATGTGGTCGCCCACGAGCTCGCGGTCGAGGTCCTGGCCCAGGGCGACGGAGCGCAGGAGGTCGCGCTCCGTGATGATGCCCGGCCCGGGGAGCTCGGGGTCGATGACGACCGCCGAGCCGACGTTGCGGTCCGTCATGCGCTTCGCGGCCTGCCGCAGCGTGTGACCCGGTCCCACGTTCAGCACCAGCTCGGACATCGCGTCGCGCACCTGCATCTCGGCCTCCTCCGGCTTGCAACGATCGGAACGAGAGGGTACCGAACCTGGCCCGTCGTGGTCGCCCGCGCCAAGTTGCGAGCGCGAGCGCCGGCGCGCTTCATCCCTGCCGACCGCGCCGCCCGTAGTCGTGGTGATGCCCATCCAGAGACCAGCCACCATCCGGCACCGGAGGGCGCTGTTCGAGGACGCGACTGCGATCGTCGCCGCGGAGTACGCGGCGGAGCTCTCCCTCGACGACATCGCGCGTCGTGTCGCCTCCTCGCGCCGCCAGCTCCAGCGTGCGTACGCCGAGGTCGGCACGACGACCTTCCGCGAGCATCTCACCGCCGTGCGCATGGACCGGGCCGCCGAGCTCCTCGGCAGCCGCGCCCTCACCGTCCGCGACGTCGCCCACCGCGTGGGCTACCGCCAGCCGGCGCAGTTCGCGAAGGCGTTCCGCCGCCACCACGGCCTCGCGCCCTCGGCCTTCCGCTTCTCCCGGCGGTTCGCCTCGGCTCCGGGCGGCGTCGGCCTGCGGGTGCAGGCCCCCGCCCAGGCCGCCTAGGAACCTCGTCCCCGTCCGCGACGCGGCTGCCCGGGCAGGCGCGTCTCCTGCCCGCAGGCGGGCAGGATCGGCGCATGCCCACGCTGCTCGTCGTCACCGACGACCCGGGGGCCGCGGCGACCCTGCGGGCCGTCGGCGCCCGGCTCGAGCGCGACCCCGCCACCCGGGTCCACCTCGTCGCGCCGGCCGGCGCTCCCCGCGCCGAGCTCGGCAT
>JALYMR010000361.1 GCA_030773615.1 Actinomycetota bacterium | reverse complement strand
CGCCTGGCCTGCGAGCTCGGCCTCGCGCCCGACCCCGCCACGGTGGCCGCGGCCCGGGGGCGTGCCCCCCGGCTCGCCGCGGTCGCCCCCGAGCGTGTCTTCGCCGAGCTGCGACGCGTCCTCGCCGCCGACGCCGTGCTCGAGGGCCTGGGCTGGCTCGACGCCCTTGACGCCACCCGGGTCGTCCTCCCCGAGCTCGAGGCGCTGCGCGGGGTGGGCCAGAGCCGCTACCACCACCTCGACGTGCACGGCCACACGCTTGAGACCCTCGCGCACGCGGTCGCGCTGCAGGCCGACCCCGGCGCGGTGGTCGGCGAGGAGCACGCGCCCGCGCTGCGCGCGCTGCTCGCCGAGCCCCTGGCCGACGAGCTCGACCGGGGCACCGCCCTGCGCCTCGGCGCCCTCCTGCATGACGCGGCGAAGCCCGCGACCCGGGTGGAGGGCCCCGAGGGGCGCATCGGCTTCCCCGGCCACGACACCCTGGGCGCCGCGCTCGCCCGCGACGTCCTCGCCCGCCTGCACGCAAGCGAGCGGCTGCGTGCGCACGTCGCCGCCCTGAGCCTCCATCACCTGCGCCTCGGCTTCCTCTCCCGCGAGCAGCCCCTCGACCGGCGGGCGATCTTCGGCTACCTCGCGGCGTGCGAGCCCGTGGAGGTCGACGTCACGCTGCTGAGCGTCGCCGATCGCCTCGCCACCCGCGGTCATCGCGCCGAGGAGGCCGTCGCGCGGCACGTCGGGCTGGCCCGCACGATGGTCGGCGAGGCCCTGCGCTGGCGGGCGGCGGGCGGCCGGCCCGAGCCGCTCGTGCGCGGCGACGAGCTCGCCCGGGCGCTCGGCGTGCGGCCGGGACCGGAGCTCGGACGGCTGCTCGCCGAGCTCAGCGAGGCCCGCTTCGCGGGCGAGGTGCACACGCGCGACGAGGCCCTGGCCTACGCCCGCACGCGTGCGGGGTAGCCTCTGGGGAGAAACATGTCCGCCGTCCCCGACTGCCTCTTCTGCAGGATCGTCGCCGGTGAGGTGCCGGCCACGAAGGTCGTCGAGGATGAGCGCGCGATCGCCTTCATGGACATCAACCCCGCCACGCGCGGCCATACGCTCGTCGTGCCCCGCGAGCACGCCGTCGATCTGCTCGGCGTGGGGGAGGATGACCTGGCGGCGGTGACCGGCCTGGCGCAGCGCCTGGCCCGGCGGATGACCGAGCGCCTCGGCGTCGCCGGGGTGAACCTGCTCAACTCGTGCGGCACGGAGGCCTGGCAGACGGTGATGCACTTCCACGTCCACGTCATCCCGCGGTACCCCGACGACCAGATGCGCCTGCCCTGGGTGCCCAAGCCCGGCGACGCGGAGGAGATCGCCGCGGCGGCTCGGGAGCTGTCGGCGTGATGCGGCCGGGCACCGAGGTCACCTGCCCCGTGCTGCTCTACCGCGACCCCACGGGCGCCGAGCGGTCCTTCGTCCTGCGCGAGGAGGCGGACGCCGTGACCGTCGGGCGTCGCTCCGACGCGGACGTCTCCCTGCCCTGGGACCCCGAGATCTCGCGCCTGCACGCCGAGCTGCTCCATCGCGCCGGGGAGTGGGTGCTCGTCGACGAGGGGGTGTCGCAGAACGGCACGTACGTCAACGGGCTGCCCCTCGAGGGCCGCCGCCGGCTGGTCGACGGCGACCTCATCACGCTCGGGCGCACGAGCCTGACCTTCTGCGATCCGCGCTCGCCCGACTCGGAGATCACCCTCGCCTCGGCCCAGCTCGCCCCCGTGCGGACCTTCTCCGAGCAGCAGCAGGCGGTCCTGCGGGCGCTCTGCGCGCCCCTGCTCGGCGACGGGGAGGGCATCGTGCCGGCCACGGACGACGAGGTGGCCGAGCACCTCGGCCTCCCCGAGCCGGTCGTCGCCACCGAGCTCGACACGCTCGCCCGCGCGTTCGGGCTCGAGGAGCTGCCCCTAGGCCAGCGACGGGTGGAGACGGCGCTCGACGCCCTGCGCAGCGGCGTCGTGCGCTAGTCGCCCTGGCGCTCGAGGGCGCGCAGGGCCAGGGCCCCGAGGACGGCGAGCAGCCCGGCGACGGCGAGCAGCGCGGGCCAGGTCCCCGCCCACTCCACCCTGCCCACGAAGCCCTGGCGGATGCCCTCGAGCACGAGGGTCACCGGGTTGACCGTGGCGATCGCCTGCAGCCACCCGGCCAGGTTCTCCATGGGCTGGTAGGCCGTGGTGAAGAGCACGGAGCTGAAGGCGGCCACCTGGATGAGCGGGGCGGCCTGCTGGGTGCGGAAGCGCAGGGCGACGAGGACGCCCCACAGCGCGGCGACCGCCGCGAGGCCCATCACGAGCAGCGCCGCGAGGCCCACGGCGAGCAGCCCGGGCCAGTCCACGCCGAGCAGGACCGCGACGAGGAGCAGGAAGGCGGCGGGCAGCAGCGAGCGCAGGGAGGCCGAGGCTACGATGCCGGCGAGCACGATCCCCCGCGGGGCGGGGGCGAGCAGCAGGCGGTCGAACCAGCCCCGCTCGATGTCGCGGGCGAGGTTCACCCCCGTGGCCGCCCCGGTGAAGCCCGCGCCCTGGAGCATGCCGACGGGCACGACGAAGGTGCGGAAGTCCTCGGCGGTGAAGCCGGGCAGCCGGGCGGCCTCGGCGAACACGGCGGAGATCCCGAGCATGAAGATGGTCGGGGCGAGGATGCCGGGAATCGCCCCGGCGGGCACCCGCAGGATCTCGTTGAGCCCGCGCCGGGCGAGGGCCCATCCCATGCGCAGGCGGGCCGTCACGCCGCGCGCAGCCGCCCGCGCAGCGCGAGCACGGCGAGGGCGCTGGCGACGATGGCCACCCCGGCCGCGGCGGCGAGGCCCTTCGCGATGGGAGCGAGGGCGCGCCCGAAGGCGAGCGGCTCGCGCAGCCCCTCCGCGATCCAGCTCAGCGGGTTGTAGGCGGCGATCGCGTCGGCCGGAGCCGCGAGCAGCGGGGCGGGGAAGAAGGCCGAGGAGACGAAGAGCACGACGAACACGAGGGGGAAGATCCCCTGCACGGTCGAGGCGCTGCGGGCGCGCAGCGCGAGCACGACCCCGATGGCGGCGAACCCCGTGCCGGCCAGGACGCCGATGGCGAACAGGGCGAGCACGCCGAGCGGGCCGCCCTCGACCCCCGCGCCGAAGAGCAGCCCGAGTACGAGGAACCAGGCGACCTGCAGGGCGGCGATGGCGCCCGCCGCCACGAGACGGCCGAGGACGATGGCCACCCGGGGGATGGGGGCCGCCACGAGGCGGTCGAAGAAGCCGCCCTCGATCTCCAGGGCGGTGGCGATCCCGGTCGACACCCCGCCGAGCAGCAGGGACTGCGTCATCGCCCCGGCGAGCTGGAAGTCGAGGAACCCGTCGACCTCCGGGAAGCCGGGCAGCGCCGTTGTGCGCTGCAGGCCCCCCACGTTGATGGCCAGGAACAGGGTGGGGAAGACGACGAGCGGCGCCAGGAACTGCGGGCGGCGCGCGGCGTTGCGCAGCGCCCGCGCGGCCAGGGCGAGGACGACGCGCGTCACGCGGTGGCGACGGCGGATGCCTCGACGGGCTCCTCGTCGCCCTCGAGCCGCTGGCCCGTCTTCTCGAGGAAGACGTCGTCGAGCGAGGGCTGCACGAGCTCGAGCGCCGCGACCTGCAGCCCGGCGTCGTCGAGGGCGCGGACGACCGGGGCGATCTCGCTCGCCCCCCGCTGGAGGGTGACGGCGACGTGGCTGTCCTCGCCGCCCGGGCGGTGGTCGCCGAAGCGGGCGAGGACCTCCCGGGCGCGGGCGGGGTCGGGCTCGCCGGCGAGGGTGATCTCGAGGTGGGGGCGGCCGACCTCCGCCTTCAGCGCCGCGGGGGTGCCCTCGGCCACGAGCCGGCCGTCGGCGATGATGCCCACGCGGTCGGCGAGCTGGTCGGCCTCCTCGAGGTACTGGGTGGTGAGGAACACCGTCGTGCCCTCCCCGCGCAGGCGCCGGACCTCCTCCCACAGGGTCAGGCGCGACGCGGGATCGAGCCCAGTCGTGGGCTCGTCGAGGAAGAGCACCTCCGGCGCGTGGATCAGCGCCATGGCGAGGTCCAGGCGGCGGCGCATCCCGCCCGAGTAGGTGCCCACCCGGCGTCCCGCCGCGGGCCCGAGCCCCACGCGCTCGATGAGCTGGGCGCCCCGCTCGCGGACCGCGCCGGGCGCGATGCCGTGGAGGACCGCCTGGAGCTCGATGAGCTCGCGGCCGGTCATGAGCGGGTCGAGCGCGGCCTCCTGGAGGGCGACGCCGATGCGCCGGCGCACCTTCGCGGGCTCCCTGGCGACGTCGTGGCCGGCCACCCGCGCGCGCCCGCCGGTCGGGCGCAGCAGGGTGACGAGCATGCGCACCGTCGTCGTCTTGCCGGCGCCGTTGGGGCCGAGGAAGCCGTAGACCTCGCCCGGGGCGACCGCGAGGTCGATGCCGGCGACGGCCTGGACCCCGCCCTTGAACTCGCGCTCGAGGCCCTCCACGTCGATTGCCGCCACGACTCCATCCTAGGCCGCGTGTTCACTGTCACCCATGCGACGCGCCATCCTCCCCCTGACCCTCCTCGCCCTCCTGCTGGGCGCCGGCACCGCCCGCGCCGAGATCATCGAGGTCGGGGCGCTCGAGGAGGGGGTGCGGGGAACGTGCCCCCGCACCTGCGTGGCCGTGAGCCGGACGACGGGCTACCAGGCCAAGGTCGGCCCCACCCGCGGGCTCTACCTCGTCCCCCGCGACGGGCGCATCGTGGCCTGGACCCTCGCCCTCGGCGAGCCGGGCCCCACCCAGATCCGCTTTCTCGACCGGCGCCTGGGCGGCGAGGCGCGCGCCGCGCTCGTCGTCCTGCAGCCCGGGCGCCGGCTGCGCCACCGCGTGGTGCAGAAGGGTCCCATGCTCCGCCTGCGCCGCTTCTTCGGCCGGCGCGTCCAGCTGCCCCTGGCGCGCACGCTCCCCGTGCGCGAGGGCCAGCTGCTCGCCCTCACCGTCCCCACCTGGGCGCCCGTCCTGCAGGTCAACCTCGGGGGCGACACGTCGTGGCGGGCGAGCCGGCCCCCCCGGGCCTGCGACGCCACGGACCGGCGCTCCGCGCTGCTCGGCGCCCGCCGGGTGGCCGAGTTCCGCTGCCTGTACCGGACCGCCCGCCTGACCTTCAGCGCCACCCTC
>JALYMR010000360.1 GCA_030773615.1 Actinomycetota bacterium | reverse complement strand
CGGCGTAGAGCTCGCGGGTGGCCGGGCCGCCGGCGACGCGGACGACCTCGGCCACGGCGACGACCCTGCGCGCGCCGTCGGGCAGGCGGGCCTGGTGGACGACGAGGTCGAGCGCCCCCGCCACCTGCTCGCGCACGGCGGCGTGGGGCAGCCCGACGCCGGCCATGAGCGCGAGGGTCTCCACCCGGCGCAGCGCCTCCTCCGGCGAGCCGGCGTGCACCGTCGACAGCGAGCCGTCGTGGCCGCTCGACATGGCGGCGAGCATGTCCAGCGCCTCGCCGCCGCGCACCTCGCCGACCACGATGCGGTCGGGCCGCATGCGCAGCGCGTTGCGCACGAGGGTGCGCACGGTGACCTCGCCGCGACCCTCGAGCGAGGACGGGCGCGCCTCGAGGCGCACGACGTGGCGCTGCTGCAGGCGCAGCTCGGCGGCGTCCTCGACGGTCACGATCCGGTCGCCGGCGGGGATGAACGACGACAGCGCGTTGAGCGTGGTCGTCTTGCCCGAGCCCGTGCCGCCGCTGACGAGCAGGTTCAGCCGCGCGCCCACCGCGGCCGCGAGCAGCGCGTGCAGCGGCGGCGTCCAGGTCGCGTTGGCCACGAGGTCGTCGGGCGTGAAGCCGCGGCGGCGGAACCGGCGGATGGTGAGCACGGCGCCGTCGAGCGCCAGCGGCGGGATGACGACGTTGACGCGCGAGCCGTCGGGCAGCCGCGCGTCGCACAGGGGCGCCGCCTCGTCCACCCGCCGGCCGAGCGGGGCGAGGATGCGCTCGATCGCGTGGCGCAGCTCGGCCTCGGAGGCGAAGCGCACGCCCGCCGGCTCGAGGCGGCCCGCCCGCTCGACCCAGACCGCGTCGGGCCCGTTGACCATCACCTCGTCGACCCGGGGGTCGCCCAGGAGGGGCTCGAGCGGGCCCAAACCGAAGGAGCGCTCGGCCACGCGACGGACGAGCTCCTCGCGCGCGCGGGCGTCGAGCAGCGCCGCGTCGCGCTCCACCAGGGCGCGGATGCGCCCGTGCAGGTCCGTGTCCTCACCACCGCCCGCCTCGCCGACGAGGCGGGCGCGCAGCGTCGCGGCGAGCTCGTCGAGCGCGAGGTCCTGCTCCTGGGCGTCCACGCTGGTCCTAGCCGCGTGAGCGGGTGCCCTCGCCCCCCTTCAGACCTACCGTGGCCCCGATGCGCTTCCTGGTCGTCCAGCACGAGGAGAAGGCCGGCCTGGGGAGCTTCGCCGGCGTCTTCGCCGAGCGCGGCGTTGAGGTCGACGTCTGGCGCCCCTCCGCCGGCGAGCCCCTGCCCCGCCCGCTCGAGGTCTACGACGGCGTCGTGTCGCTCGGGAGCTTCGCCGAGCCTGACCGACCCGACGCCCACCCGTGGCTGGACGACGTCGTCGCGGTCAGCCGCCGAGCCGTGGCCGAGCGGGTGCCCCTGCTCGGGGTCTGCCTCGGCGCCCAGATGCTGGCCGGCGCGGCGGGGGCGGAGGTCGGGCCCGTGGGGCGACCGGCGTTCGGCTGGGAGGCGCTCGAGGTCACCCCGGAGGCCGAGGGCGACCCCCTGTTCGGCGACCTCGCCCCCGACGCCCGCGCGCTCGTCTGGCAGCAGTTCGGCTTCCGCGCCCCCGCGGCGGCCACGCTGCTCGCCCGCACGGAGGCCGCCGACCAGGCCTTCCGGCTCGGCGAGCGGGCCTGGGCCGTCCAGTACCACCCCGAGGTCGACGCAGACGAGCTGCGCCGGTGGGCCGAGGCCAGCGGCGACGAGCTCGACGAGGCGGGCATCGACCGCGAGCGGCTGCTCGCGGAGAGCGAGCGCCGGCTGCCGGGCTACGTCGAGGCCGCGCGAGCCCTCGCCCACCGGTTCGTCGACGAGGCCGCGCGCGGCGCGTAGGGGCGCTACCGCGGGGCCACGAACACCTCGCCGCCGGACACCCCGTCCAGGTACCACTTGCGCAGCGGCAGCGCCGGCGTGTTGTTGTACCGGGCGTCGAGGGGCGGGAAGGCGACGCCGAACGGGATGTGGCGCATGCAGGTGCGCGCCGTGGGGTTTGGCAGGCACGGGTTGTAGGGGTGCCGCCAGCGGCCGGTCACGTCCGGCCACGCCGCGCCGCGCTCGAGCTCGACGAGGTTCGCGACGTCGTCATGGTCCTGGTCGTCCTCCGCGTCGCCCACGGTGTCGCCGTCGGTGTCGCGGTCGAGCCAGTCGGGCTCGAGGAAGTCGAGAGGGTAGGCGGCCTCCCCGTGCTTCGCGGGCCAGAAGCTCTGGAGCAGCCGGCCGTGCGTCTCGTCGTAGTTCGTGAGGCGGTCGCCGTCGACGTCCTTCTCGTCGTCGGTGAGCCACCCGTCGCCGTCGAGGTCGAGGTGGGCCAGGGCGGGCGTCCCCGGGGCGCGCAGGGGACCACCGCTCACCTGGGTGCCGTCGCTGTAGCTCAAGGGCAGCGCGCGGTTGCCGTAGCGCACCCAGGCCGCGTGCTCGAGCTCGCTCTCCAGGCCGTCGCCGTCGTGGTCGACCCCCGCGTCCGCCGGGTCGAGAGGGTTGGGGTAGGGCCGCTTGCCGGGATAGGGCAGCGCGCGGACGTTCAGGTCGAGCGCCGCCTCGTACTCCCAGCCGTCCTCCAGCCGGTCGCCGTCCGTGTCGCGCTTGCAGGGGTCGAGCTTGAGCGCGAGGTCGAGCGCGTCGGAGAGCAGGTCGCCGTCGTCGTCGTCGTCGACGCCGTTCGGCCGGCCGTCGGCGTCGCAGTCGGGCTCTGGCGCCGGGCCGCCTCCGCCTCCGCCTGGCGGCGTGCGGTTCGCCAGGCCGATGACGGGCGAGAGGCGGTCGCGCGTGAAGCGGGCGGCGAAGCGCCGGGCGAGTACGCGCACCCGGAAGCGGGTGGGGACGGCGCCCGCCCTCGTGCGGGCGAGGAAGGGCTCGAGCTTCGCGGGCACGCGCACGCGGATCCGCGTCCGGGTGGCCTCCTCGGCGGGCACGAAGACCGCGCGGTGGCCTTCGCGGCGGAAGACGACCGTGTTGCGCAGGCGCCCGGGCCGAAAGCCGGTGCCGCGCACGGTGAGCAGGTCGCCGATCCCGAGCTTGAGGGGGGCGACGCCGGTGACGGTGGGCAGCGCCGGCGCGGCGGGACGGCGCGCGGCGTCCGCCACCCCGGGCAGCCCGAGGAGGGCGGCGAGGGCGACGGCGAGCAGGGCGGAGAGGGGGCGCAGCGACGCCACGCCACCGTGATCGACGCGGGCCGGGACGCGTTGACCCGCCGGGCGCCCGGGTGGACGGATGGATGCGGTTCACCCGCCGAGGCTCGCGGCGTCGACGGCGACGCCCGCCTGCCCGCGGGCGCGGTCGCCCGGCGCCCGGGGCAGCAGCCGGATCTCCCGGGCGAAGGCCTGGGCCGCCGCGAGGAACACGGCCTGGCGCAGGCTGACGCGCAACGAGGCGGCGACGCGGCCGCCCGTCACCGCGTCCCCCGCGGCGTCCGGCGCGGGGGAGGCGGCGAGCACCTCCACGTCCTCCAGGGCGAGCACGGTCCGCCCCCCGGCGCCGGGCCGTGCGTCGCGGGTCACGAGGACGTCCACCCGGGCCCCCGGACGCACGAGCTCGGGGGATCCGGCGGCGACGATCTCCGCGACGCGCTCGCCGCGGCGCACGGGCGCGCCGGGCACGGGAACGCCGCCGGGCTCGCCGACCATCCCCGCGACGAGCTCGCTGCCCGCGGGGATCGGCACCGTGGCCCGCAGGCCGCCCAGGGCGTGCGGGGCCCCGAACGCCGACCGGGGGGCGAAGCGGGCGGGCACCTGGCGCACCGCGAGGCGACGGGGCACGAGGCGCGCGCCGGCCGGGATCGCCTCGCGGGCCACCACGACGGGCACCGCCGGGCCGAGGCGCCGCTCGAGCGCGGCCTCGCGCGAGGCGACGTCCGAGGCGGCGAGGCCGCCGAGCAGCAGCGCGAGGCCGGCGAGCAGCAGCGCCCGGCGGCGACGGGTCACCCGTCCCCCGCGCGCCGACCGCGCCGCGGGGAGCGGGCGGCGGCACCGAGCAGCGGCAGCTCGAGCACCACCCGGCTTCCGCGCGCGGTGGGTGCCGCGAGCAGCCGACCGCCGTGGGCCCGGGCGAGGGCAGCGGCGATGGCCAGGCCGCGTCCCCGCCCGCCGGGGCGTGGACGCCGGGCGAGGACGCGCACGGGGGCGCGCAGCCCGGCTCCGTCGTCGGCGACCTCGAGGCGGACCCGGGCGCCGAGCCGGCGGGCGGAGAGCTCGACGGCCCCTGCCCCGTGCTCGAGCGCGTTGGCCAGGAGGTTGCCCAGCGCCCGGGCGAGCGCCTCGCGGTCGCCGAGCACGGTCAGCTCGGGCCCCACGGCGCCCAGCGCGACCGTCCGCCCGCGGGCCCGCGCGATCGCGTCCCACCCCTCGGCCTGCTCCTCGAGCAGGGCGCGGACGGCCACAAGCTCGTGGCGCAGGGCGCCTCGACGTCCCCGGCCCGCCTCGGCCAGCCCGTCGAGCGCGACGGCCAGGCGGCGCAGCTCGAGCTCAAGCGCGGCGGCGTGCGCGCCCGCGTGCCCGCCGCGCTCCATCGTGGTCAGCACGAGCC
>JALYMR010000359.1 GCA_030773615.1 Actinomycetota bacterium | reverse complement strand
GGGCGGCCTCGGGAGCCCGCCGCGCGCCGCGGCGTCGGCGCGCTCTGCACGCCCTGCAGGGCGGCGGCCGCCGCCTCGAGGCGCTCGTGCTCCTCGACGAGGGGCCGAAGCTCCTCAAGGCGTGCTTCGATCTCGCGTCGCTTCTCTTCAAGGAAGTCACTCATAAGTGTGACCCTAGTCGCCTTCGAACCTCACTTTGAGTCGCTGCAACGACGCCTTCGCCTCACGTTCTCCGATTCCACCCATCACGACACGGCTGGCCACCGCGCCGAGGGGGCCGAACGGGGTGTGGAACTCGTTGCGGTAGTCGAAGCGCGTGCCTCCGTCCTCGCGCTCGTGCAGGCGATCCTCGATGACCGCCCGCGCGCCCGCCGGGCCCGCCCCCACCCACCGCGCGTACCAGGGCGCGTCGACCTCCTCGAGCGTCCACCTCACCCCGAAGGGCATGCCGCGCAGGACGAGCGTCTGATCCATGCGGAAGCCCGGGCGCAACGGTCCCTCGTCCACGTGGCCGACCTCGCGCACGATCGTCACCCACTCGCGGGTGCAAGCGGGGTCGAGCGCGAAGTCCCACACCGCCTTCGGCGGCGCGGCGATGTCGACGCTGACCACCACGACGGACATCAGCGCGCCGAGAGCTCCTCGTCGCGCTCCCACTCGCGCAGCGCACGCTCGACCATCGCGTCGAAGTCGTGCAGGCGCAGGCCGAGCAGCTCGGGCGCCCGCTCGTCGCGGGGCAGCAGGTCGCCGGTCAGGCTCTCCATGAGGGGGACGATCAGGCCCGGGTCCTCGCCGGCGAGCGCGGCGGCCACGGGCCCGGCGAGCGCCGTGGCCCCGAAGGGCAGGGCGACGGTGGGCCGGTCGAGCAGCAGGTGGTCGCGGATGCGCTCGAGCAGCTCGGCGTAGGTGAGCACGTCGGGGCCCGCGAGGTCGAGCGAGAGGGCGGGGTCGGGGTGCTCGAGGGTGGCCGCGGCGCTCAGCGCGCGCACGACGTCACGCGCGTCGACGGGACGGGTGCGGTGCTCGCGCCAGGTCGGCAGGGGGAGCACGGGCACCCGCTCGACGAGCCGTACGAGGAAGCGGAAGGAGCGCGAGGCGGCGCCGACGACGATCGAGGCGCGCAGGGCCACCCCCTCGGGCACGCCGGCGAGCAGCGTCTCCTCGACCGCGAGGCGGCTGCGCAGGTGGCGCGACGGCTCGTGGTCGGCGGGCACGAGCCCGCCGAGGAAGACGACGCGGCGCAGGCCGCCCCGGTTCGCGGCGGAGACGAAGCGGTCGGCGGCGGCCCGCTCGCGCGCGTCGAAGCGCGCGTCGTCGCCCTCCATGGAGTGGACGAGGAAGAAGGCGACGTCGACCCCCTCGAGCGCCTCGTCGAGGCCTGCGCCGGTCACGACGTCGCCCACCACGAGCGGCACGTCGACCCGGACGCGGGCGGGGTCGCGGGCGAAGCCGCGCACCTCGTGCCCGTCGGCGCGCAGGCGGGGCACGAGCGCGGTGCCCACGAACCCGCTCACGCCCGTGACCAGGATGCGCACGCTCACGACCGTAGCCGCAAGGAGCGGGATGGCCGGGGTCGCTTTCGCGGCGGTTGCGGGAAGGGCCGGCGCCGGGACCTTGCCCGCCCCCCGAGGGCTCTGCTCAGATGTCCGCATGGCGACGACGAAGGTGACCTGCGACAGCTGCTACTTCCGCTGCAACCTGCTCTGCGCGCTCGAGCTCGCCGAGCCCTGCGCCACCTACCGCCCCAATCGCCCCGAGGGCCTCAAGCCCCCACGGCAGCTGCGCTTCGCCTTCCGCCAGGAGCGCCGCACGCGCGCCGCGTGGGCCTTCCCGAGCGCGCAGGAGCAGGCCGCCCTGCACGCCTAGCCCGTCGCCGGCGCCGAGTGGCGCCGGGCGCGACGCACGCGCCTACAGTCCGGAAGGGTGCGCGTCACCGTGCTGGGCAAGTCACCGGCCTGGCAGGACGTCGACGGAGCCTGCAGCGGCTATCTCGTGCAGGGTCCCGGCGGCGTGCTGCTGCTCGACTGCGGCAACGGCGTGTTCGCCAAGCTGCGCCGCCACGCGCACCACGCCGCGGTCGACGCCGTCGTGGTCAGCCACCTGCACGCCGACCACTTCTTCGATCTCGTCCCCTTCGCCTACGCGCTGACCTTCGCGCTCCCGGGGCGCGCGGAGCGCCCCCGGCTGCTCGTGCCCCGCGGTGGCCGCGCGACGCTGCGGCGCATCGTGGGCAGCTGGGGGACGGAGGACCTCCTGGAGCGCGCCTTCGCGCTCGAGGAGTACGCGCCCGACGACGAGGGGGAGCTCCTCGGGCTGCGCCTGCGCCTGCGCGCCGTGCCCCACTTCGTCCCCACGAGCGCCGTCGACGTGGACGACGGGGCGGGGCGCCTGACCTACGGCGCCGACCACGGGCCGTCGGACGCCCTCGTCGACCTCGCCCGCGCGACCGACCTGCTGCTCATCGAGGCGACCCTCCCCGCGCCGGAGGAGGGCGGCGACCCGCGGGGCCACCTCACCCCCCGCGAGGCGGGGGAGCACGGGGCGCGGGCGGGCGCCGCGCGGCTCGTGCTCACCCACCGCACCGACCTGCTCGACGCGCGGGCCG
>JALYMR010000358.1 GCA_030773615.1 Actinomycetota bacterium | reverse complement strand
TCGCCGTGTAGACCTTGCCCCCGTCGGCGTGGGCCTCGCGGTAGGCCTGCGTCCCGTCGTCGTACCAGCCCTGGGCCGCGGCCCAGCCGAGGTGCGTCTCCAGGATCTGGCCCACGTTCATGCGGCTTGGCACGCCGAGCGGGTTGAGGATGACGTCGACCGGCGTCCCATCCTCGAGGAAGGGCATGTCCTGCACATCGACGATCTTCGAGATGACGCCCTTGTTGCCGTGGCGCCCGGCGAGCTTGTCGCCCTCGGAGATCTTGCGCTTCTTGGCCACGAACACGCGCACGAGGTCGTTGACCCCGGGCGGCAGGTCGTCGCCGTTGTCGCGGCGGAACGTCATGACGTCGATGACGACGCCGCCCTCGCCGTGGGGGACCTTCAGCGACGTGTCGCGGACCTCGCGCGCCTTCTCCTTGAAGATCGCGCGGATGAGCTTCTCCTCGGCGGTGAGCTCCGTCTCGCCCTTCGGCGTGACCTTGCCCACGAGCAGGTCGCCGGAGCCGACCTCGGCGCCGATGCGGACGATGCCGCGGTCGTCGAGGTTGCGCAGCGACTCCTCGGAGCGGTTCGGGATGTCGCGGGTGATCTCCTCGTCGCCGAGCTTCGTCGTGCGGGCGTCGATCTCGTACTCCTCGATGTGGATCGAGGTGAGCTCGTCGTCCTGGACGAGGCGGTTCGAGAGGATGATCGCGTCCTCGAAGTTGTAGCCCTCCCATGACATGAAGGCGACCATGAGGTTCTTGCCCAGGGCCATCTCGCCGAGGCTCGTCGAGGAGCCGTCGGCCAGCACGTCGCCCTTCGCGACCTGCTCGCCCCGGCGCACGATCGGCTTCTGGTGGATGAGCGTGCCCTGGTTCGAGCGCATGAACTTGTTCAGCTTCTGCTCGCTCGGGCCCTCGGGGCCCTCGATGACGATGCGCTCGGCGTCGAGGTAGGCCACCCGCCCGTCCGCGTCGGCGAGCAGCACGTCGCCCGTGTCGAGCGCGGCGCGGCGCTCCATCCCGGTGCCGACGACCGGCGCGTCCGTCTTGAGCAGCGGCACGGCCTGGCGCTGCATGTTCGCGCCCATGAGCGCGCGGTTCGCGTCGTCGTGCTCGAGGAAGGGGATCATCGCCGTGGCCACGGACCAGATCTGCTCCGGCGAGACGTCCATGAGGTCGACCTCGGCCGGCGCGGCCTCGACGTACTGGCCCGCCTGGGTGCGGCAGAGCACCGCCTCGCCCTCCAGCGCGCCGTCCTCGCCCACCGGCGTGTTGGACTGCGCGATGAGGTGCTGCTCCTCCTGGGTGGCATCGAGGTGCACGACCTCGTCCGTCACCCGCCCCTCGACCACCTTGCGGTAGGGCGTGGTGACGAAGCCGTGCTCGGAGACCTCGGCGAAGCTCGAGAGGGAGCCGATGAGGCCGATGTTCGGGCCCTCGGGCGTCTCGATCGGGCACATGCGCCCGTAGTGCGTCGGGTGGACGTCGCGCACCTCGATGGGCGCGCGCTCGCGCGTGAGGCCGCCGGCGCCGAGGGCGCTGAGCCGCCGGCGGTGGGTCAGGCCGGCGAGCGAGTTCGTCTGGTCCATGAACTGCGAGAGCTGCGAGGACCCGAAGAACTCCTTGAGCGCGGCGACGACCGGCCGGATGTTGATGATCGTCTGCGGCGTGATCGTGTCGGCGTCCTCCGTGGTGAGGCGCTCGCGCACGACGCGCTCCATCCGGTACAGGCCGATGCGGAAGGCCTCCTGGATGAGCTCGCCGACCGTCCGCAGGCGGCGGTTGCCGAAGTGCTCGTACTCGTCGAGGAGGTCGTCGATGTTCTCGCGCGGGTAGCTCACGGCCTCGGCCGCGTAGTCCTTGACCTCGCCGTCGGGGTCCTCGGGCATGCCGAGCGCCTTGGGCAGGCGGACGAGCTCGCGCACGAGGGCGAGGATGTCGTCGTGGGTCAGCGTCCGGGTGTCGAGGTCGACGTCGAGCCCGAGGCGCGAGTTGAGCTTGTAGCGCCCGACACGCGTGAGGTCGTAGCGCTTGGGGTCGAAGAAGAGCTGGTTGAGCAGGGCCCGCGCGTTGTCCACGCTCGGCGGCTCGCCCGGGCGCTGCTTCTTGAACAGCTCGATGAGGGCGCCCTCCTCGGTCCGGGTGACCTCGGGGTCGGCCTCCACCGTGTTGCGGATGTAGAGGGAGTCCTCGAAGAGGCCGAGGATCTCCTCGTCGGTGGCGTAGCCCATCGCGCGCAGGAGCACGGTGACCGGCAGCTTTCGCTTGCGGTCGATGCGCACGTAGACGCGGCCCTTCTTGTCGATCTCGAGCTCGAGCCACGAGCCGCGCGCCGGCATCAGGTTGGCGACGAAGACCTGCTTCTCGCGGTCCTTGGCCTCCATGAGGTAGGCGCCCGGCGAGCGCACGAGCTGGGTCACGACGACCCGCTCCGTGCCGTTGATGATGAACGTCCCCCGCTGCGTCATCCACGGGAAGTCGCCCATGAACACGGACTGCTCCCGGATCTCGCCCGTCTCCCGGTTCACGAACGCGACGGTCACCGTGAGCGGGCGCGCGTACGTGAGGTCCTTCTCGCGGCACTCCTCGATGGAGGCGACCGGGTCGTCGAAGGTGAACGGACCGAAGTCGACCGCCAGGTTGCCCGTGTAGTCCTCGATCGGCGAGATGTCGTCGATCGTCTCCCGCAGACCGCCGTGCTCGGTGTCCGTGAGCCACTCGAACGAGCGGCGCTGGATGTCGATCAGGTTCGGCAGGTCATGGACACGGTTCAGCCGCGCGAAGCTGCGGCGCGTCCGGGGTGCGTCGGCACGTGGCAAGGGGGCGACTCCTGGAGTCGGGGAGGGGTACGGCAAGGGCGTGCGGGGAAACACGCGGACTGGCCAAGATAGCAGAGGCCAGCGCCGCCCCCTCGGGGGCAGTCGATCCCACGGACCCCACCCCGCGACGCCGCGTATGTCGCGCGACGTCGTGCTGAAACGCAGGGGTGGCTGCGGCTATCGATCGACGTCGGCAGTGTAGCCCTTCGTGGCAGAGCGCGCCAGCCCGTCGACGCCCCCGCGGAGCAGCGCGGCCCCTCGTCCCGTCGCGCAGATGCGCTGCACGACCGAGGGGCGGGGCTCGGCGACCTCCAGCTCCTCGTAGGCGACGACGCGCAGCTGCCCCCGCACCGCGTCCAGCAGCTCGCCCGGCTCCAGCAGGAAGCGGGACGATCGCGGGCGACCGAGGCGCTCGTTGCCGCGCGCGAACGTCTGGTAGATGAGGGCGCCCTCCGGCGAGACGGCCGCGACAAGCGCCGGGAGGACGGGCCGGTGGAGGTAGTTCGTCACGACGACCCCCGCGAAGGATCGGCCCGACCATGGAGGGGCGCCGCCGTCCTCGAGGTCGCGCTCGACCAGCTCGAGCCCCGGGTGACCGGCCACGTCGGCCATGCCCCTCACGTCGATGTCGACGGCGAGGACCGGGTGGCCGCGCTCGAGGAAGAGGCGGGCGTGCCTCCCCGCTCCGCAGGCCACGTCGAGCACGGTCCCACCCTGAGGGATCGCCGCGGCGAAGCGGGCAACCCACGGCTCGGGCCGAGCCCTGCCGGGCAGGGCTTCCCTCAGCCTTGCTCCGCCGCGCCCGCGACCCTGCCTGCCGCGCTGCCCGGCTTCGCCCGCAGCGCGACGAACTCCTCGTAGCGACCGAGGAAGGCGTCGAGCAGCGCTCGCGTCGCCGCGAGCCCCCGTGCCCTGCGGTGCAGGTGCTCCCCCCCGGCACGGGTCAGCTCGTAGATGCGCCGGTCGGGGCCGGCCTCGGACGTCTGCCAGGCCGAGCGGACGAGCCCCTCCCGCTCGAGCGCGCGCAGCGCGCGGTACAGCCCGCCGGGGTCGTCGCCGGCGAGGCCGAGGGGTCTCAGGCGCTCGAGCAGGGAGTAGCCGTGGTCGGGGCGCTCGCGCAGGAGGAGCAGCACGCACGGTCGCAGGAAGTTCTTGGGCAGGACGGGCGGGGAGGCCTCAGTGCGCATGCCCGACGCGCTCCTCGAGGCAGCGGGCCGCCTCGTCCGGGGACTCGTGGCACCAGCAGTCCTCATCGCACTCCCCGTGGGTGGGGCGGGTCACGTCGGCGAACTCGTCGGCGAAGGAGCGCTTGCCGGCCTGCTCGCCGAGGGCGCTGAGCTTGAAGCCACGCTCCGTGCGCTCGAGGTAGCCCTCGTCGGCGAAGCGCTCGAGGTAGCCGGCGAGCACCGTGCCCGGGACGACGAGGAAGCGGCCGAGCTCCTTCGCGGTGCAGCCGTCGCCGAGCCCCTCGGAGCGCATCCAGTACAGCGCCTGGAGCACCTCCTCGCGGATCCTCAGCGCGTCAAGCTCGCCCATCGGTGACCAAGCGCTCCGCGAGCTCGCCGATCGCGGCCACCGCGGGCGCTTGCGGCGCGAAGTCCAGCGGGGAGGCACCCGCGCGCTCGGCGGCGGGCAGGGCGTCGTCGTGCGGGATGACGCCGGCGACCGGCAGCCCGTGCGCGTCCGCGAACTCCCGCACCGCGGCCAGATCGCCCTCGTCGCGGATCTTGTTGGCCACGAGCGCCACGCGCTCGATCCCGAGGTCGTTCGCCAGATGGGCCATCCGCCGCCCGGTCTCGAGCGACTTGAAGTACGGCTCGACCACGGCGAGCATCTCGTCGGCGTACCTCGTCGTCCCCCGGGCCAGGTGCTCGGGGGACGCCTCCGTGTCGAGTACGCAGACCTCGTCGTCGGCGTTGGCGGCCACCTCGAGGAGCGTCCGCACCGCCGCGTGCGCGCTGCAGAAGCAGCCCGTGCCGGCGTGCTGGGGCAGGGTCATGACCAGGAGCGTGACCCCGTCCGGCCCGACCAGCGAGTGCGTCGCGGTGACCTCGTCGAGGGACTGGGTGAGCTCCGTCCCGTGCTCCGTGCGCCGCACGAGCCCGCTGGGCAGGGTGGGCGTCTCGTTGAGGCGCTCGGCGGGGATGCCGAGGGTGAGCGCGAGGTTCGGGTTCGAGTCGCCGTCGATGGCAAGCACCCGGTGCCCGCGCCGGGCGAGGAGGCGCGCCATGGTGCCCGAGATCGAGGTCTTGCCCGAACCGCCCTTGCCTGCGACCGCGACTTTCATGAGCGCAGCCTACCGCCGGGAGGCGGAAGGCAGGGCCTGCTCAGGCTCCCCGGTCGGGCGGTCCGAGCCAGGCGCGCACCGTGGCGCGGATCTCGCCGATCGCGACGTCGACCGCTCGCGCGACGGGCGGCGAGAGGCCCTGGCCCAGCTCGTCGGCGCCGGGCTGGCAGCCCACGAGGACCACGCGCGGCGGCAGGCACCCGAGCGCCTTGGCGAGCGAGAGCACGCGGTCGGGGTTGGCGAGGTGCACGTCGGGGACGTGCACCGGCTCGTCGACCTCGGGCTCGAGGACGAAGACGGTCCCCGCGACCGCGCCCCGATCCGTCGCATCGACGAGGACGAGCCCGTCGTAGCCCCCCATGAGCTCCTGCAGGAGCGCGACGCCGCCGATCCCGGTCTCGACGAGGTCGACGCCCGCGGGGAGGCTCCCGAGGCGCGCGGCGACCGCCGCCCCGAAGCCGTCGTCGCCCCGCAGCGGGTTGCCGACGCAGGCCACGAGCAGGCGCGTCATCAAGCCCCCCTCCGTACGCTCTCGCCATGCCCACCCTCGACGACCTCCTCACAAGGCTCGAGCACCTGCTGGCGCAGGTGGAGGAGCTCGACGAGCAGGCGCGCGAGCCGGTGCTCGAGCTGCTCGACGGCCTCGACGCGCTGCACCGCCTGGCACTCGCCCGGCTTCCCGCCGCCCTGGGCGCGGACGGGGTGGCGCGCCTGCGGCAGGCCGACCCCGCGCTGGCCTGGCTCCTCGACGCCTACGGCGTCGCGCTCGACGAGCGGGCCGCGGCCGAGCGCGCGCTCGACGAGGTACGCCCGTACCTGCGCTCCCATGGGGGCGAGGTGGAGGTGCGCGACGCGCGCGACGGCGTGGTGCGCGTGCGGCTGACCGGGACCTGCTCGGGGTGCACCGCCTCGGCGATCACGCTCACCGAGGGGGTCGAGCGAGCGCTGCGCGACGGCCTGCCCGGCTTCGCCGCCCTGCACGTCGAGGACGACGGCGCGGCGCCCCATCCCCCGCCGGCGGCCACGCTGCTGCAGATCGAGAGCCGGCTCTAGGCGAGCGCTGCTCGTCACGCCCCCGGAGGCTAGGTGCCGCACGCAGGGCAGGGCGAAGGTCCCGTCGGCGAGCTCGAGGAGCGCCTGCGCCGGTTCCCGGCCCAGCGCTACCCCGTGCAGCACGCCACCGCGCAGTTCCACCTCGGGGTCGCCCACGCGCAGACGGGCGACCTGGCGGGCGCCGAGCTCGCGCTGGCCACCGCGGCGCGGCTGTTCGACCCGCGGGCGCTGCCCGCCGAGCACGGCAAGGCGATGAACGCGCTCGGCGCCGTGCTGCGACTCGCGGGGCGCGCGGCTGAGGCGATGGAGGTGCTCGCGCGCGCCGCCGCCGCGTTCGAGGCCGCAGGCC
>JALYMR010000357.1 GCA_030773615.1 Actinomycetota bacterium | reverse complement strand
GAGCACGGCCGCCGACGCGGGGGCGAGGCCGGGGCGCACGGTCCGCTCGGGACCGTGGGGGCGGCGGTGCGCGACGCGGACGGCCACCTCGCGGCCGCGACCTCCACGGGCGGCGTGGCGGGCGGGGCGCCGGGGCGGGTGGGCGACAGCGCGATCCCGGGCGCCGGGACGTTCGCCGACGACCGAAGCTGCGCGGTCTCCGCCACCGGCCGGGGCGAGGCCATCCTCGAGGCCGTGCTCGCCCACGCCGTGTCGGCACGGATCGTCCGCGGGGAGGTCGGCGTCCAGCGCGCGGTCGAGGAGGCCCTGGCCGACGTCCGCGGGCACGCGGGGCTCATCGTCGTCGACCGGGAGGGGCGGACGGGCGCCGCCGCGCACCCCGGCGTGTTCCTGCGCGCCAGGGCGGGGCCCGAGGGACCGGTGGGGACCGCCCTGGCGGCCGATGGGCGCCTGACCTGGCGGTAGCCTGCCCGGCCCGTGACCATCGCGGCGCAGGACAAGGCGTTCGCGCTCCTCGAGGCCCGCTCCCCGGTGGGGCTGGGCCTGTGGGACACGGAGCTGCGCTTCCTGCGGGTCAACCCCGCCCTCGCGGAGATCAACGGCATGACGCCGGAGGAGCACGTCGGGCGGGCGCTGCACGAGGTCGTGCACCCCGACCTGGCGGAGGCCGAGGCCCGGGTCCTGCAGCGGGTGCTCGACACGGGCGAGCCGGTGCTCGACCGGGAGACGACCGGGGAGACGCAGGCCCAGCCCGGCGTCACCCGCCACTGGCGCGCGAGCTACTTTCCCGTCGTCGACGACGACGGGCAGCGGCTGGGCGTCGGGGGCATCGTCGTCGAGGTCACGCAGGAGCGCCGGGAGTCGGTCCGCGCCGAGCGCGCGGTGACCCAGGCCGAGCGGGCGACGCGCCGGGCCGAGACGGCCAACGCGCTCCTCGACGCGGTGTTCGACGCCGCGCCGGTCGGGCTCGGGCTCTGGAGCCCCGACGGGCGCTACGAGCGGATCAACGAGGCGCTCGCCGCCATCAACGGCGCCCCGCTCGACGAGCACCTGGGCCGCACCCCGGAGGATGTCCTGGGCGACCTCGGCGCTCAGATCGGCGCGCTCGTGCGGGAGGTGGCCGCCACCCGGACGCCCGTGCTCGATCGCGAGCTCTCGGGGCGCACGCCCGCCCACACGGACGAGATCCAGTACCGCCGGGCGAGCTACTTCCCGCTCCTCGGCGAGGGCGGCGACGTCCTGGGCGTCGGCGGGGTGGTGCGCGACATCACCGACGAGCACGTCGCCGACGCCGAGCGCGCCCGTCTGCTGCGCGACGCGCTGACCGCGCGGGCCCAGGCCCAGGCCGCCGAGGTGCGCGCGCAGGCCGCGCAGGCCGAGGCCGAGGCCGCGCGGCGGCGGGTCGAGTTCCTCTCGGCGGCGGGCGCGCGGATGCTCGCGTCCATGGCCGACTACGAGACGACCCTGCAGGAGATCGCCCGCCTGGCCGTCCCGGCCGTCGCGGACTGGTGTGCCGTCGCGGTGCGCCGGCCCGACGGCCGGATCGAGGTGCCGGCGGTGGTCCACCGGGACCCGGAGCGCCAGCAGGTCGCCGCGCGGACCCTGGCCCGGTTCCCCGTCACCGCCTCCGACCAGGTGGGGCTCGGCAAGGTCATCGCCACCGGCCGACCCGAGCTCCTGAACGGAATCGAGCCCGAGGCGCTGCCGGGGATCGACCCCGAGGCGGTGCCCGACGTCGAGCGCATGGGGGTGCGTTCGCTGCTGACCGTGCCGCTGCGCACGCCCACGGCGACCGTGGGGGCCATCGCCCTCGGGTTCGCCGAGTCCGCGCGCCGGTTCACCGCCGACGACCAGGCCCTCGCCGAGGGCCTCGCGTCGCGCGCCGCGCTCGCGCTCGAGAACGCTCGGCTGTACCGCGAGCGCTCCCACATCGCGCGCACGCTCCAGCGCAGCCTGCTGCCCGCCCGGCTGCCCGAGATACCGGGGCTCGAGCTCGCCGCGCGCTACCGCGCGGCGGGGGAGGAGAACGAGGTGGGCGGTGACTTCTACGACGCCTTCCCGAGCGAGGGCGGGACGTGGACGGTCATCATCGGCGACGTGGTGGGCAAGGGGCCGGAGGCCGCCGCGCTGACGTCGCTGGCCCGCCACACGCTGCGCGCGGCCGCGCTGCGCGCCGAGTCCCCCATCGCGAACCTCGAGCTCCTCAACGCCGCGCTGCGCACGAGCATGGAGCACACGGAGCACTTCTGCACCGTCGCCTACGCCCGCGTCTGCCCCCGCGAGGGCTTCGCCGACGTCACGCTGGCCAACGGAGGCCACGTGCCACCGGTCGTCGTGCGGGCCGACGGCTCGGTGGACTTCGTCTCCGTGCGGGGCACGCTCATCGGTGCGTTCGACGACCCCATCCTCGAGCAGGGCGAGGTGCGGCTCGGGCCCGGCGACGCCGTGCTGCTCTACACGGACGGCGTCACGGAGATCCGCACGCAGGACGCCGAGTTCGGGGAGCGCCAGCTCGTGGACACCCTGCGCGCCCACGCCGGGCACGGGGCGGGGGAGATCGTCGCCGCGGTCGAGCGGGCCGCGGTCGACGCGCAGGACGGCGATCCACGCGACGACATCGCACTGCTCGCCCTGCGCGTGCCGTCCGCCGAGCGATGACTACCCTGCCGCGCGTGCCCAACGAGCGTGACCAGCGCATCGCCGAGAGCGAGATCCGCTTCCGGCAGATCAACGAGGAGCTCACGGAGAGCCTGCGGGAGATCCCGGGCGACTCGGACGCCCTCGTCGTGGTGTGCGAGTGCGGCGCGCGCGACTGCGCCCAGACGGTCACGGTGCCCGACGTCGTCTACGAGGCGATCCGCGGGAACCCCCGGCGCTTCGTCGTCGCGCCCGGTTACGAGCTTCCCGACGTGGAGACCGTCATCGAGCGCGCGGAGGGCTACGTGCTCGTCGAGAAGCACGAGGAGATTACGGGGCTCGTCGAGGAGACGGATCCCCGGCAGGGCGAGGGCTAGGTCCCCTCGGAGACCCGGACGCGGCCGTCGAGCACCCGGAGCGCCCGCTCGCCGGCGAGCACGCCGAGCAGCTCGTCGCCCACGAGCTCGCGGCGCCAGCCCCGCAGGACGCGCACGTCAGGCTCCTCGCCGCCTCGCTGCGCGGCGGTGACGACGCGCTGGAGGTCGGCGCGCGCGGCCACAAGCTCGTAGGCGAGCCCCGCCTCGAGCGTGCGCGCGCGCACGAACGCCTCGGCGAGCGCGACGAGCGGCGCGTCGTCGGCGTCGGGAGGCGGCGCGCCCCCGGGCTCGGGCGGGATCGGCGGGCGCTCGAGCCCCGCCTCGATGGCGGCGAGCAGCGCCTTCCCACGGCGGCGGACGGTCGCCTCGCCCACGCCGCGCAGCGCCTCGAGCTCGCGCGGGCTGCGGGGCCGCCGCTTGGCCAGCTCGACGAGCGCCGCGTCCTGGAGGACGGAGGCGGCCGGCCGGTCCCCCTCGCGCGCGGTGCGCTCGCGCCACTCCACGAGCTCGCGGGCGACCGCGCGGGCGCGCGGGTCCAGGCCGTTGATCCGCGGCAGGCGGGCGAACAGGGCGTCCGGGTCGCGCTCGTCGGAGACCCGCTCGAGCGCGCGGCACTCCTCGCGGGCCCACCCCAGGCGCCCGAGCTCGGCGAGGCGCCCCTGCAGCGCGTCGGAGGCCTCGAGGAGGTGCAGCACGTCCTCGCGGGCGTAGGTGATCTGCTCGGGGGACAGGGGGCGCTGGTCCCAGCGGGTCAGGCTCGCGCTCTTGCCCAGCCGGAGGCCGAGCAGCTCCGCGAGCAGGGCGTCGTAGCCCATCTGGGCCCGCAGCCCGGCGAACCCCGCGGCGACCTGGGTGTCGAACACGCCGCGCACCTCCGTCCGCCACACCCGGCGCAGGAGCGCGACGTCCTGGCGGGCGGCGTGCAGGACCACCTCGATCTCGGGGTCGGCGAGGACGGCGGCCAGCGGCGCGGGGTCCAGGGCGTCGTCGAGGGGGTCGAGCAGGGCGACCTCGAGCGTGCCGTCGTGCTCGACGGCGACCTGCACGAGGCACAGGAGCGCCTGGTAGCGCCCTTCCCCCATGAACTCCGTGTCGACGCCGAGGCGCCCGGCGGCCCGGGCGGCGGCGGCGAGGTCGCTGGGCTGCACCCCGCGACCCTAGCCACAGGAGAGGGGGGACGACCGCGACGGGCGCGGCGCCTGCCGGCGGCGTCGTGCGCGCCCGCCCGAGTGCGTCCGGCAGGCGGAGCGCTAGATGTAGTTCCTGACCACGTTGTTCGGGTGAGGTAGCCATCCGGGCCTCCTTGGAGGCTGAGAGGTGCTCAAGCCGTCTCAGCTCCGAGGAGGGCACCGGATGAAGGTTCACGCTAACGCGCCGCTCGGCCCGAAGGGCCGCCTGACGATGGTGTGGCGGGTGGTCGAGGAGCGGTGGTCGCTCGCGGCGGCGGCCGAGGCCGCCGGCGTGAG
>JALYMR010000356.1 GCA_030773615.1 Actinomycetota bacterium | reverse complement strand
GGTTCAAGCTCTCGGCGGCGGCGACCAACGCGCCCGAGCCGTTGATCATGGCGGTCGCGGTCGCGCCAGCCAGCGAGCAGGACGGGCCCAGGCCAAGCAGCTCATCGACGCCCAGCCCGAGACGCGGCGCCCCGGGCGGGTGCTCGGCGACACCGCTATGGCACTGGCCCGGTCCGCGCCGAGCTGGCCGACCGCGGCGTCGAGGTGCTCGCGCCGGTGCTCGAAGCCCCGCTGACCGAGGGGCGCCTGGGCAAGCGCGACTTCGCGATCGATCTCGCCGCGGCATGGGTGACCTGCTCAGCGGGGCACATCGCGCCCATCCGCACTGAGCCGTCTGGGCAGCGCGCCTCGTTTGCCAAGGCGATGTGCGTGGGCTGCCCGTTGCGCGATCGGTGCCTCGCTCCGGCGCGCGGCGTCCGCCAGGTTCTCATCGCCCCCGACGAAGAGCTGCTGGTCGCCGCCCGCCAGGCGCTCAACGACCCGCACAGGCCGAGCATCTGCGCCGCACCCGGCCCCGCATCGAACGGCTGCTTGGCCTGCTCGCCGTCCGCTACGGCGCTGGCAAGAGCCGCTACTTCGGCACGCCAAAGCCCGGCTGCAGGCGACCTGGGCCGCCGCGCTGGTCAACCTCAACCCGATCGGCACCGCCTCCCCGCCCAGGCCACCTGACCGACGCCCGACACGGCGCTCACCCCCCGCCCGCCCGGCTGACCGCGACCCGGCCCGCCGCGCGCCGCCTTCGACGCCGCGCAACCGGGCAAACACTTCTTCAGGAACCTTCTAGCCGTCGGCGGGCGCCAGCACGAACGCGGCGCCGCCGGTGAGCGGTCTGATCGCGCGGAAGTGCCGCTCGTCGAACGTGGCGATGCGCAGCGTGTCCAGCCGGGCGGCGAGGGCGACGAGGGAGGCATCGGTGAGGTCGACGCCCAGATCGACGTGGCGCTCGGCGACGGTCACCGCCTGGCCGGAGGCCTCACGCCACCAGGCGACCTCGTAGGCGCCGGCGGCGACGTCGGCGCGGAAGGCCGCCTGCGCCGCGCGGCCCGCGCGCGCCGCCGCGAGGTGGTCGGTCTCGGCGAGGACGAGCGGCGTCGTCGCGAGCGCCTCGTCCGTGCGCTCGTACCAGGTCGTCGCCGCCGCGTGGTGCGCGTCGCGGCGGTCGAGCAGGGCGTAGAGCACCGAGGTGTCAACGACGATCACGCGGCGCCGAACTCCGTCTCCCGCAGGTGGCGGTCGACGTCGCTCGAGACGTCGCCCGGGCCCTCGCCGACGCCGATGGCGCGGATGCGCGGCCGCGGGCGGTCCTCCACGGCGGCCAGGAGCGCGCGCCGGATGGCCTCCGCCTTCGTGATGCCCTCGGCCTCGGCCAGCCGGGCGACCGCGCGGTCGAGCTCCGGCTCGAGGTAGACGCTCGTCTTCTTCACCCTACGTAGGGTACCTCCCCTCGCCCCGCACCCACCGCCTAGGCTCCCGCGCCATGGCCGACGAGCAGCAGCAGCGCACGCCCCACACCCGCACCGCCTCCTACCTGGCCGAGCCCGGTGAGGTGCACCGCGTCCTGCTGCTCTACTCCGGCGGGCTGGACACGAGCGTGATGCTCAAGTGGATCCAGGACGAGTACGAGGCCGAGGTCGTGACCCTCACCGTCAACCTCGGCCAGCCCGGCGAGGACTACGGCGTCGTGGAGGGCAAGGCCCAGCGCCTGGGCGCGGTGGACACCTTCGTGCACGACGCGCGCGAGGAGTTCGCCCGCGACTTCGTGGCGCCGGCGATCCGGGCCAACGCGGTCTACGGACTCGGCTACCCCCTGTTCACCGCGCTCGGCCGGCCGCTCATCGCGAAGCTCGCCGTGGACTACGCGCGGCGCGCGGGGTGCGACACGATCGCTCACGGCTGCACGGGCAAGGGCAACGACCAGGTGCGCATCGAGGCGACGATCGCCACCCTGGCCCCCGAGCTCAAGGTCATCGCCCCCGTCCGCGGCTGGCAGATGGGCCGCGACGAGGAGCTCGAGTACGCGCGGCGCAACGGCATCCCGGTCAAGGGGGGCTCCGAGGCGCCGCCCTACTCCATCGACGACAACCTGTGGGGGCGCTCGTCCGAGGGGCGCTGGATCGAGGACCTCGACCACGCGCCCGACGACGACGTCTTCCAGCTCGTCACCCGCCCGGAGGAGGCGCCCGACGAGCCGCAGACCCTGCGCGTGACCTTCGAGGAGGGGGTGCCCGTGGCGCTCGACGACGAGCGCCTGGGCCTCGTCGAGCTGCTCGAGCGCGCGGCGGAGATCGGCTGCCGCCACGGGGTGGGGATCGTCGACCACATCGAGGACCGCATCGTCGGCCTGAAGGTCCGCGACATCTACGAGGTGCCGGCCGCGGCGATCGTCCTCTGCGCGCACGCGGAGCTCGAGAAGCTCGTGGGCACGATCCACCAGAACCAGTTCAAGCCCCAGCTCGACCGCCAGTGGGCCTACCTCGTCTACGCGGGGCTGTGGTGGGAGCCGCTGCGCGCCGACCTCGACGCCTTCATGGCCGCCGTGAACCGGCAGGTCACGGGGACGATCGGCCTCAAGCTCTACAAGGGCTCCGTGCGGGCGGTGACGCGCGAGTCGCCCAACGCGGTGTACGACGCCCAGCTCGCCACCTTCGAGTCCTCCGGGGCGCTGTTCAGCCAGCAGGCCTCGCCGGGCTTCATCGAGCTGTGGTCGCTTCAGTCGCGCATGGCCCACCGGCTGCGCGAGGCGCAGGCGCAGGGCTAGGGGGATCGGCGATGCTCTACGCGCTCCTCGGCCGGGTCGTGTGGCGGGTGGGCAAGCGGCTCGTGCGCCGCCGGGTCCGCCGCGCCCTGGGCCGCTCGCGGTAGCCCGGGTGGCCGAGCCCGACCCGCAGGCGGTCGCCGCCGACCTCGAGCG
>JALYMR010000355.1 GCA_030773615.1 Actinomycetota bacterium | reverse complement strand
GCCCCCAGGCGCAGCGCGCGCACGAACGCGCCGTCACGGCGGGCCCGGCGCTCCGACCGGTGGCCCACGAGCTGGACCGTGAAGCCGGCGACGGGGACGGGCCGCACCTGGCTCGCCGAGCGCCAGCCCTCGAGCGAGGACCCGTCGCTGATCGGCGTCCCGCCCACGGCCACGTCGTCGATCCACCAGCCCGGGAGGTCGACGCCCGCGTCGGTGAGGTAGCGAAAGGCGAGCAGGACCGTCTGCCCGGCGTAGGCCGACAGGTCGAACGTCTCGGTCCTGAAGCCCGCGGACTCGCCGGTCACCCCGGGCAGCTCGCGCACGATCTCCTCGGCTGCCCCCGGATCGTGCGCGCTCGTCGTGTCCGTGTTGGCCAGGCTGCGGAACGTGCGCCCGCCGTCGGTCGAGACCTGCACGACGCCGAAGTCCCAGCCCGGCTCGATGCTCCAGCGCGACGCGAAGGTCAGGGTGGGGTTCGCGGCGGGCACGGTGACCTCGCGCACGAGGGCGCGGTCGAGGTCCGATCCCGAGCCCGAGTGGAGGGCGGGGTCTTCCGGGCGGCCCTCTGGGCTCGGGTCGACCTGCCAGGCCACCGGGTCGGGCTCGAGCGCCTCGGCGCCATCGAAGCGCACGGAGCGCAGCTCGCGCGCGTCGAGGGCTCGCCCGCCTCGTCGCGCAGGCGCACGTAGTCCGAGCCGTTCGGCGGCGCGCCCGGGCTCGCGTAGGCCTCGGGGGTGGCCCAGTTGACCGAGGCGTCGAGCGTCGGGGTGCGCAGCAGCCGCGCGCCGCGGCCGAGGAGCTCCGCGCCGCGGTCGAGCACGCCGTCCAGGGCGATGGTCGCCGCCCAGTCGCGCACGATGCTCGCCGGCGTCGCCCGCGCCCCCCGCTGCTCGAGCGCGCGGGCGAGACCTGCGAAGCCGTTCTCGTCCAGCCGGTGCAGGGCCGTCATGACCGACGCGCCGTAGCGGCCGGCCAGCACCTCCATCACCGTGTACGCGGCGCCGTAGTCGCACAGGATCTCGTCGTCGCCCTCGTCGCCCCAGCGGGTCAGGGAGTTCTCGGGCCCGCCGGCGAGCCGGGGGCTCGGGTTCGCCGGCGTCTGCACGCCGAGGTAGCCCAGGAAGCACTGGACGTGGCTGTCGAAGTCCTGGTCGGTGATGGGCCGCCGGGGGTCGACGTAGCCCGTGAGGGTCTGGGCCCAGTCCGACAGGCCCTCGTTGACCCAGACCGCCTCGTCGGGGTCCTCGGCGTCCTCGAGCAGGTGCTGGTACTCGTGCGCGAACACGCTCTCGTAGAGGAAGGGCCGGGCGGGCGCGTTCGTGCAGCGGTCGCCGGGCGCGGGCCGGTTCGGCGGCGAGGCGCCCGTCCGGTGCAGCCGGTCGAAGGCGTCGATCGTCATGACGTTGCGGTCGACCGCCCGGCTGAACACGGAGAAGAAGAAGCCCGCGATGTAGGTCAGGTCGCGGGCGTTGTCGCGGTCGTAGAAGTTGTCGTCGCGGACGTTGTCGACGAGGGTCACGAT
Organism: Actinomycetota bacterium; assembly: GCA_030773615.1. Lineage (GTDB taxonomy): Bacteria > Actinomycetota > Thermoleophilia > Solirubrobacterales > Solirubrobacteraceae > JALYMR01. Next base: position 3,373 of record JALYMR010000355.1, on the reverse strand, counting down.
GTCCTCGCCCTCGCCGCTGAAGGCGCCGGCGGGGAAGCCGCCGACCGTCGGCCTCGATCCGTCGCGGGGCGGCGGCACGCTGAAGGCCTCGGACTCCCGCGGGTAGATCCGCCCGTCGAACTCGCCGGCGAGGTAGCGGGCCTGGTCGTCGGTGACCACCGTCCGCTCGCCGCTGCGGCAGTCGCCGGCGGGGAAGCTCAGGTCGTTGGCCACCCACACCTCCGTGTGCTCGCCGACCGCGCGCAGCGTGAAGTCCTTGAAGGAGACCTCGCCCCTGGCGTCGTCGAGCGCCGGCCACGCTCTCACCGTCCCGACCTCCGGCGTCCGTCCCGGCTGCTCGCCGCCCGCGGCGTCCCCGCGGCGCGAGGCCGGCGCGCTCGGCTCGCGCAGGGGCAGCGCCTTGCCCGCGTTGTAGTCCGGCCCGACGTCGCGGATCACCGCGTCGCCGGCCCCCTGGGCGGCGGCGGGCACCGCCATCCCGACCGTCAGCATCACGCTCGAGGCGACCGCGCGCCACGACCTGCCGGACATCCTCACCCCCCTTCGGAGGCAGGGAAGCTAGCGAGCGCCGCGGGCCGCCGGGCTACGCTCCCCTGGTGAGCACCCAGCAGGTCCACCTGCCCCCGGCGCAGCGCGCCATGGCGGCGCGTGCCCAGCTCGACGCCCTGCGCGCGAGCTTCGACGCGGACGCGCTCGCCGCCCGCGTCGCGGCGCTCGAGGAGCAGATGGGGGAGCCGGGGTTCTGGGACGACCAGGAGGGCGCCGCGAAGGTCAGCGCGGAGCACGCCCGCGCGTCGCGGCGGCTCGAGACGTTCCGCTCGCTCCAGGCCGACGTGGAGGAGCTCGAGGGCTACGTCGAGCTCGCCGAGGAGGACGAGGAGGTGGCCGCCGGGCTGCCCTCGCTGTTCGCGAGCGTCGAGGAGCGCCTCGCCGAGCTCGAGGAGGAGCGTCTGTTCGCCGGGCGCTACGACGCGGGCGACGCCCTCGTGACGGTGAACGCGGGCGCGGGCGGGACGGACGCGCAGGACTGGGCCGAGATGGTCCTGCGCATGGAGATGCGCTGGGCCGAGAAGCGGGGCTTCGGGGTCGAGCTGCTCGAGGTCAGCGCCGGGGAGGAGGCGGGGATCAAGTCCGCCACCTTCCGGGTCGGCGGCCCGAACGCCTACGGGCTGTACTCGGCGGAGAAGGGGGTGCACCGTCTCGTGCGCCTCTCGCCCTTCGACTCCGCCAACCGCCGGCAGACGAGCTTCGCCGGGGTCGAGGTCGCGCCCGTCGTCGAGGACGCGGGGGAGATCGCCATCGACCCCGACGACCTGCAGGTCGACACCTACCGAGCCTCGGGCGCGGGCGGTCAGCACGTGAACAAGACGGACTCGGCGGTGCGCATCACCCACCGCCCCAGCGGGGTCGTCGTGCAGTGCCAGAACGAGCGCTCGCAGACGCAGAATCGCGAGACGGCCATGGGCATGCTGCGCGCGAAGCTCGTCGAGCGCCAGGAGCGCGAGCGCCAGGCCGAGATCGCCAAGGAGAAGGGCGAGGCGCAGGACGTGAACTTCGGCTCGCAGATCCGCTCCTACGTCCTGCACCCGTACACGATGGTCAAGGACCACCGCACGAACTTCGAGATGGGCGACGCGAACCGCGTCCTGGCCGGCGACCTCGACGGGTTCGTCCGGGCCGAGCTCCTGCGCAGCGCGGGCAAGCGGGCGTGAGCGCGGCGGCCAGCGACGGCCGCGCCGAGCTCGTGGCGCGCGCCGCGCAGCCCACCGCGCCCTACCTCGACGCCGTCGTCGCCTACGGCCACCGCGGCCCCGGGCGCTTCCACGTGCCCGGGCACAAGGGCGGGCCGGGGGCCGACCCGGCCCTGCGCTTCGCCCTGGGCGACCGGGCCCTCGCGGTCGACCTGTGCGCCGACCTCGAGGGGATCGACGCCGGCCCCTCCCCGACCCCCTACGAGCGCGCGGAGCAGCTCGCGGCCGAGGCGCACGGCGCGCAGCGCACGTGGTTCCTCACGAACGGCGCCACGCAGGGCAATCACGCCCTGTGCCTCGCGCTCGCCCCGCTCGGCGCCCGGGTCGTGGCGCAGCGCAACGCGCACGCCTCCGTCGTGGACGGGCTCGTGCTCAGCGGCGGGCTGCCGACCTTCGTGGCCCCCGAGTACGACCCCGGGCTCGGCCTGGCCCACGGCGTCACGCCCGACGCGCTGGGCGACGCCCTCGAGCGCGCGACCCATGCCGGCGTCCTCCCGCGCGCCGCCTTCGTCGTCTCGCCGACCTACTACGGGATGGTCGCGGACGTCGCCGCGCTCACCGAGGTCGCCCACGCCGCGGGCGTGCCGCTCGTCGTCGACCAGGCCTGGGGCCCGCACTTCGGCTTCCACCCCGACCTGCCGGCGAGCGCGCTCGCCCTCGGGGCCGACGCGGTGCTCACGAGCACGCACAAGGTCGGCGGCTCGCTGACCCAGAGCGCGATGCTCCACGTGGGCCCGGAAGCGCGCGTCGAGGTGGGGGCGATCGGCAGGGCGGTGCGCCTCGTGCGCTCCACCTCGCCCTCGCCGCTGCTGCAGGCCTCGCTCGATGCCGCGCGCCGCCAGCTCGCCGTCCACGGCGAGGCGCTGCTGCACGCGACGCTCGCCGCCCTGCGGCGGACCCGGGAGAGCCTCGCGCGGGTGCCCGGCCTCGCCCTCGTCGGCGAGGACCTCGTCGGGCGCCCGGGCGTCGCCGCCTGGGACCCCATGCGCATCTCGCTCGACGTGCGGGGCACGGGGCGCACGGGCTACGAGGTCGCCGAGGCGCTGCGGCGGACCTACGACGTGCAGCCCGAGCTGGCCACGACGGCGCTCGTCGTGCTCCTCGCGGGGGTCGCGGAGGACCCCACCGCCCTCGAGCGCCTCGCCGGCGACCTCGACGAGGTGGTCAAGCGCATCGGCGTCCCCGGCAGCACCCAGGCGCTCGTGCGCCCGCCGGCGACGCTCGAGCTCGAGATGGTCGTCGCGCCCCGTGACGCCTTCCTGGGCGACGCGGAGGGGGTTGCCGTCGACGACGCGGTGGGCCGGATCTCGTGCGAGTCGATCGCGGGCTACCCGCCGGGGATCCCCGCCCTGCTGCCGGGGGAGCGGGTGACCGCCGAGCTCGTGGCCTACCTGCGCGAGCTCGTGGCCAGCGGCGCGCGCCTGCACGGCGCGAGCGACCCGGCCTTCGAGCGCGTCAACGTCCTGCGCGGGGGCTGACGAGCCGCACCGTGGTGGGCACGATCTGCGCGTTGCCCGCGCGATCGGAGGCCCGCACCTCGAGCAGGTGGCGCCCGCGCCCCAGTCGCGGGGTGCGCAGCCGGAAGCGCCGGGCGCCGGCGCGCACGGCGCGCACGGGACGGG
>JALYMR010000354.1 GCA_030773615.1 Actinomycetota bacterium | reverse complement strand
CCACTCGGCGGTCCCGGCCCGCCGGCCGCCGATCCCGGCGCCCTAGGAGCGCGTCGGAGAACAGGCGCCGCGGTCATCCCCGAGCGTGGCGACTTCCTTTGGCACGCTCCTAGACGTCGAGGACGTCCTCGGGCCGGCGCCGCCGGCTGCGGCGCGGCCCCGCGGCGGCCACGAACGCGTCGTACACGGCGAGCAGCGCGCGGCGCTCGGCCGGCCCCAGGCGGGGGTCGGCCCGTACCGCGTCGGGGACGGAGGGGCCGGTCTCCTCGCCGGCCTCGGCGAGCCCGGCCTGGTCGTAGAGCGCCTCCGACGTCGTGCGCAGGGCCTCCGCGATGGCCTCCACGACGCGCTCGGAGGGTGCCCGCAGGCCCCGCTCGATCTGCGAGAGGTAGGGGTTCGAGATCCCGACGAGGTCGGCGAACTGGCGCATGGACATCTCGCTGAGCTCCCGTTGCCGGCGGATGATCTCGCCGAGCGACAGGGGTGGCTCCGTGCCCATGGCGGCGAGCATAGTCCGGGCCCGTCGGGGTACGAGGCACCCATGGCAGAGCAGCGTCCGTCCCCCACTGAAGAGGTCAGGCGCCTCTACGAGCAGGCCGAGAGCCAGACCGCCAAGGCGTACGAGGAGCTCGTCGCGAGCCCATCGTTCGGCGAGGTCCTGGCCCGGGTGACGGAGAACGCGATGGGCGTGATCCGGATCTCGAACAGCGCCTTCGACCTGCTCGTGCGCAACCTGCGCCTCGCCGGGCGCCCCGACCTCGTCCGTCTCGGTCGGCAGCTCGCCCGCACGGAGGACAAGCTCGAGCACGTCCTGCAGGAGGTCGAGCGCCTCCACGACCGCCTCGAGGCGCTCGCCCAGCCCCACGAGAACGGCAAGGGCGAGCCTCGGGGCCGGACGCCGGGCGCGCGCGACGACTGATGGCCGGCCCGCTCGCGCAGCTCGCCCGCGCGCCGCTCGCCGCGCTCGAGTTCACGAACATCCTGCTCACCCAGACCGACGCCCCCATCGGCACGAGCCCGAAGGACGTCGTGTGGACGCACCGCACGACCACCCTGTACCGCTACCGCAGCGCGGAGCGCCGCCACGCGGTGCCCGTGCTGCTCGTCTTCGCGCTCATCAACCGGCCGGACATCTTCGACCTGCGCCGCGGCCACTCGTTCGTGGAGTTCCTGCTCGAGGAGGGCTACGACGTGTTCCTCGTCGACTGGGGGGTCCCCGACGAGGAGGACGGGGACCTGGGCCTCGACAGCTACGTGTGCGACGAGCTGCACTGGGCGGTGCGCGAGACCCTGCGGGCCAGCGGGCAGGACGAGGTGTCCCTGCTCGGCTGGTGCATCGGAGGCACCCTGAGCGCGATGTACGGCGCGCTGCACCTCGGCCCGGTGCGCAACCTCGTGCTGCTCACCACGCCGGTCGACACCACGGGGTCGCTCTACGCCAAGTGGGTCGGGCGACCGGACTTCGACGCCGACCTCGTGGCCGACACGCTGCCGTCGGTGCCGGGCGCGGTGATCGACGTGGCGAACAAGCTCATGAAGCCGGTGCAGAACTACTGGACGACGTACCGCCGGCTGTGGGACAGCGTGCTCGAAGGCAACGCGCGCCGCGAGGCCTACCAGTCCATGGCCCGCTGGGTCGCCGAGAACCCGCCGTTCGCGGGACGCGCCTACCGGGAGTGGATCCAGTCGATGTACCAGCGCAACCAGCTCGTGGCCGGGCGCCTGCGCCTGCGGGGCCGGCGAGTGGACCTGCGCGCGATCGACCAGAACCTGCTCGTGGTCACCGCCGGCGCCGACCACATCGCGCCGCGGCACAACACGATGCCGCTCCTCGATCTCGTCACGAGCGAGGACGTCACCCACTTCGACCGGCCCGGCGGCCACATCGGGCTCATGGCCGGCTCCAAGGCGCGCAACGAGATCTGGCCCGACATCGCCGAATGGCTCGCGGAGCGATCGGACCGCTAGAGGGGAGAGGACCAGCATGGCCACGACAACAGAGGCGCCGAGCACCACACAGCCCGGCGCCCGCAGGCTCGAGGGCAAGGTCGCCATCGTCACCGGCGGCACGCGGGGCATCGGCGCGGCGATCTCGCGCAGCCTCGCCGCCGAAGGGGCGGTGGTGGGCGCGGGCTACACGAGCAACGAGGAGGCCGCCCAGCGCTTCCTGCAGGAGTTCGAGCAGGCGGGGGGCAAGGGCAGCCTGCACCGCGGCAACGTCGGCAACTGCGGGGACTGCCAGCGGGTGGTTTCCGAGGTGCTCGAAGCGCACGGCCGGCTCGACATCCTCGTGAACAACGCGGGGATCACGAACGACCGCTCCGTGCTCAAGATGACGGAGGACGACTGGAACCGGGTCCTCCAGGTCAACCTGTCGGGCGCGTTCTACATGTCCAAGCCGGCGCTGGCCCACATGATGGACCGCGGCTCGGGGCGGATCGTGAACATCTCGTCCATCGTCGGCGAGCAGGGCAACATCGGCCAGGCGAACTACGCGGCCGCCAAGGCGGGGATGTTCGGCCTGACGAAGACGCTCGCGCGGGAGGCCGCCTTCGCGCTCAAGCGCGCGGGCAAGCTCGAGGAGCACGTGGGCCTCACCGTGAACGCGGTGACCCCCGGCTTCATCGCCACGGAGATGGTCGAGGCGGTGCCCGAGAAGGTCATCGAGAGGGTGAAGCAGCAGATCCCGCTCGGGCGCCTGGGGCGCGCCGACGAGGTCGCCCGCGTCGTGCGCTTCCTCTGCGACGACGACTCGGGCTACGTGACCGGCCAGGTCTGGGCGATCAACGGCGGCATGGAGATGTAGGAGGGCGCCGACGCCGGGGCCGCGCGCCGCGCCGCTAGTACGGCGGCTCGCGGTCGAAGCGGTCCCGGCGCACGACCGTCTCGCTGCGACGGTCGCTGTTGAGCAGGAACAGCAGCGAGATCACGAGCCCGAGGGCGCCGACGATCATGAGGATCACGCCCACGGTGTCGAGCTCGATCCCGCCGATCTCCGCGTTGACCGCGAACGCGAGGATCGCGCCCACGGCGATGAGGGTCAGGGACGTGCCGATGCCCATGGCCCGGGGAGTGCCCGATCGGGCCCGCGGCCAAGCGCGCGACTACGCTGCCTCCCCATGCGGCCGGTCACCCCCAGGCGCGTGGCCCTCGCGGCGGTCATCGCCCTGTCGGCCGGCCTCAGCGCGGCGAGCCTGCTCGCCGGCCCGAGCGCCGCGCTCCCCGTCCGCCTGCTCCAGGGCCTCGCGCTCGTCGTGGTCGCGATCTTCGTCGTGGGCAGCCTTCTCGGCATGGCCGGGGTGCGCCTGGCGGGCTGGCGCGACCCGGCGAGCGAGGACGAGTTCGAGCGGCTCGTGCGCCGCTCGGAGCACCTCGCCCGCCAGGGCACCGCCGCCGAGCCCGACGAGGACGCGTTCCTCGCCCTCGACCCGCTCGACGACGCCGACTTCGCCGAGCTCGTGCGCGAGGCGCTCGACGATCTGCCCGATCTCCTGCAGCGCGCGCTCGAGCGCAACGTCGCCGTCGTGCTCAGCGACGGGGGACGGCGCGCGGGCGCCTACGGCCTGTACCAGGGCGACGGGGTGGCCAGGGACGACCACCCCGACCGGATCGTGATCTTCCGCGACACCCTGCGGCGCGACTTCGGCCACGACCCCGACGCCCTGCGCGAGCAGGTCACCCGCACCGTGCGCCATGAGCTCGCCCATCACCTGGGCGCCGACGAGCTCGGGGTGCGCGAGCTCGGTCTGTAGGGCCACCCGCCCTTCTGAGCGCCGATCCACTCGCCCTTCGAGCTTCGCCCCTCCGTGGGCCGTGGCGAGCGATCGGCGCTCCACCCTCCGAGACGCGGGAGGGGCCCGAAGGTTGCGCGGGAGCCCCCGGTGGGCGGGCCCGCGCCGGTCAGCTCGCGCGCGTGTCGTTCCAGCCGCGCAGGACGCGCACCTCGCGCTCGAAGCCCAGGACGGAGAGCGACGCCGTGGAGAGGTAGAGGCGCCCGCCGAAGGCCGCGGGCTGCTCGAGCCAGCGGGCGGCGAGCACCCGCAGGACGTGCCCGTGGGCGACGAGGACCGCGTCGTGCCCGGCCTCGAGGACGGGGAGCGCTCGGGCGATCACCGGGTCGACCCGGGCGCCCACCGCCTCGGCCCCCTCCCCGCCGGGGCAGCCGTCGCGGAAGAGGTACCAGCCCGGCCGCTCCTCGCGGATCGCCGGCGTCGTCCTGCCCTCGTAGGCGCCGTAGTCCCACTCGAGCAGTCCCTCCTCGGGCTCCGGGCGCAGCCCCGCGAGCGCGGCGGTCTCCGTCGCGCGCGACAGGGGGCTCGTGAGCACGAGCCCGAGGTCGCGGCCCCGCAGCCGGGGGCCGAGCGCCCGGGCCGCCTCGCGGCCGCGGTCGGTGAGCGGGACGTCGGTGCGCCCGGTGTGGCGGCGCGTGCGCGACCACTCCGTCTCGGCGTGGCGCAGGAGGATGACGTCACCCACGCGCAGCGGCCTCGTCGCACACGACCTCGTCGAGGGCCCCGGCGAGGCGCCCGGCGGGGACCGCGTCGTCGCCGGCGCGGACCCGGGCGAGCGGCGGGGCCTTGCCGGCGCCGGTGGCGAGCAGCATGGTGAAGCGGGCCCGGCGCAGGACGGGCAGGGTGAGGCTGACGCGCCCGGGGGGTGGCTTGGGAGCGCCGCGGACGCCGACGACCGGCGCCACGGCGGCATCGGTGGCCGGGTGGCCGGGGAACAGCGAGGCGGTGTGCCCGTCCTCGCCGAGGCCGAGCAGCACGAGGTCGAAGACGGG
>JALYMR010000353.1 GCA_030773615.1 Actinomycetota bacterium | reverse complement strand
GCCGGCGCCGGCCGGCTCGCCGGCGCCCGCCGGCTCGACGGCCGCCTGCGCCGCGTCGAGCTGCTCGCCGCCCCCGTTCGTCCCCTCCTGCGCCACCGCGCCGCCACCGTCGGCGTCGCCGGTCTGCAGGCCGAGCACCATGTTCACGGACACGCCGCGCAGCTCGGCGACCTCCTCGGGCCGGCGCAGCTGCTGCAGCGCGGTGACGGTGGCCTTCACGAGGTTGATGGGGTTCTGCGACCCCAGCGACTTGCTCAGGATGTCGTGGATCCCGGCGAGCTCGAGCACCGCGCGCACGCCGCCCCCGGCGATGACCCCGGTGCCCGCCGAGGCGGGCTTGAGCAGCACCCGGCCCGAGCCGAAGACCCCGAGCGCCTCGTGGGTGATCGTCGAGGCGTGCTTCGGCACCCGGAAGAGGTTCTTCTTGGCCTGCTCGACGCCCTTCTGGATGGCGAGCGGGACCTCGTTGGCCTTGCCGTAGCCCACGCCCACGACGTCGCGCTCGTCGCCCACCACCACGAGGGCGGTGAACGAGAAGCGACGGCCGCCCTTGACGACCTTGGCCACGCGGTTGATCTCGACGACGCGCTCCTGGAGGTCGAGGCCCCCCGGGTTCACGCTGCGGTCGAACGTCGGTGCGCTCACAGCGCGAGTCCTCCCTCGCGCACGCCCTCGGCGAAGGCCCTCACGCGTCCGTGGTACTGGTAGCCGCCCCGGTCGAAGACCGCGCGCTCGATGCCCGCCTCGCGGGCGCGCTCGGCCAGCAGCCGCCCCGCCCGCTCGGCCTGCTCGCCGCGACCGAGGGCGCGCAGCGGCTCCTCCGTCCAGTTCACGGCGGCGAGCGTGCGCCCGGCGCGGTCGTCGATGAGCTGGGCGGAGATGCCCCGGTTGGAGCGAAAGACGGAGACGCGGGGGCGGTCGGCGGCGCCGACGACCTTCGCGCGCACCCGGCGCCGGCGCTTGAGACGGCGCTGCTCGCGAGTGACGACGCTCACAGCTCGACCGCCGTGACCCTCGTCCCGAGGGTCTTCCCGGGTGTCCTCGTGAAGGCGGTCATGCGCGCTTGCCCACCTTCCGGGCGACGAACTCGCCCTCGTAGCGGATGCCCTTGCCCTTGTACGGCTCGGGCGGGCGACGCTTGCGGATGTTCGCGGCCGTCTCCCCCACGCGCTGCTTCGAGTTGCCCCGCACGACGACGCGGGTGGGCACGGGGACCTCGAACTCGATCCCCTCCGGCGCGGCGATGGCGACGGGGTGCGAGTAGCCGAGCGCGAGCTCGAGGTCGCGGCCGCGCAGCTGCGCGCGGTAGCCCACGCCCTGGATCTCCAGGCGCTTCTCGAAGCCGTTCGTCACGCCCTCGACCATGTTGGCCACGAGCGACCGGGTCAGCCCGTGCAGGGCGCGGTGCTGGGGACGGTCGGTCGGGCGGCTCACGACGAGCTCCGAGTCGCGCTGCTCCACGGCGATGTCGCGATGCACGCGCTCGCTGAGCTCCCCGCGCGGACCCGTCACGCGGACGACCTCGGGCTCGACGGCGACGGTGACGCCGTCCGGGACGGGGATGGGCTTGCGGCCGATGCGAGACATCGTGCTACCAGACCTCCGCGACGACCTCGCCGCCGACGCCCTCGCGGCGGGCGTCGTGGCCGGTCATGACGCCCTTCGACGTCGAGACGATCGCCGTGCCGAGGCCGCCCTGGACCTTCGGGATCTCGCCCGCGCCCGCGTAGTGGCGCTTGCCCGGCCGCGACACGCGGCGCAGTCCGCTGATCGCCGAGCGGCGGTCGCGGGTGTACTTCAGGCGCACGCGCAGCACCTCGCCCGGGTGGTCGGCGTTGCGCGCCTCGACGTCGAAGCCGTCGATGTAGCCCTGCTCGCGCAGGATGCGCGCGCACTCCGTCTTGAGCCCGGACGCGGGGATGTCGACCTCGTCCTTCGCGGCGTGGATGCCGTTGCGGATGCGGGTCAGGAAGTCGGCGATGGGATCGGTGATCGAGGACACGTCGCTACCAGGAGGACTTCGTCATGCCGGGGATGAACCCGTTGTGCGCGAGCTCGCGCAGGCAGATGCGGCACACCCCGAACTTGCGGTACACGGCACGGGCCCGCCCGCACCGGCGGCACCTCGAGTAGGCGCGCACCTTGAACTTGGGCGGGCGCTGCTGACGCACCCGCTGGCTGATCTTAGCCACTGTCTCCTAGGCCTCCCTGGCGAACGGCAGACCGAGCAGCTCGAGCAGGGCCCTGGCCTCGTCGTCCGTCGCCGCGGTCGTCGTGATGGTGATGTCGAGGCCGCGCACCTGGTCGATGGCGTCGTAGTCGATCTCGGGGAAGATGATCTGCTCGCGCACGCCGATCGAGTAGTTGCCGCGCCCGTCGAACGACGTGCGCTTGAGGCCCCGGAAGTCCCGGATGCGGGGGATGGCGACCGACGTGAGCCGGTCGAGGAACTCGTACGCGCGCTCGCCGCGCAGGGTCACGGCGACCCCGACGGGCATGCCCTCGCGCAGCTTGAAGGCGGCGATGGACTTGCGCGCCCGACGCACGGCGGGGCGCTGCCCCGCGATCGTGCCGAGCTGCTCCGCGGCGGCGTCGAGCATGCGCGAGTCCTGCTTCGCGTCGCCCACGCCCATGTTGACCGTGACCTTCTCGAGGCGCGGCACCTGCATGATCGAGCGGTAGCCGAAGCGCTCCATGAGCTGCGGGCGCACCTCGTCGAGGTAGCGCTGCTTCAGGCGCGCCGTCGTCGGCGCGGTCGGGCTGGCCACGGTCAGACCACCTCCCCCGAGCGCACGGCGACCCGCACGCGACGGCCGTCGCGCTCCTCCGTCCGCACGCGCGTCGGCTTGCCGTCGCGGGGGTCGACCAGCGCGACGTTCGAGATGTGCACCGCGCCCTCGGCCTCGACGACGCCGCCGGCCTCCGCGGTGCCCGGCCGGGGCCGGCGGTGGCGCTTGACGATGTTGACCCCCTCCACGAAGACCTTGTCGCGCTCGGGGTCGACGCGCAGGACGCGACCCGTCTTGCCGCGGTCCTTGCCGCTGATGACGACGACCTCGTCGTCGCGCCGGATGCGCAGCGCCATGGCTAGAGCACCTCCGGGGCGAGGGACACGATCTTCATGAAGTTGCGCTCGCGCAGCTCGCGGGCCACGGGGCCGAAGATGCGCGTGCCGCGCGGGTTGTTCGCGGCGTCGATGATGACCGCGGCGTTCTCGTCGAAGGCGATGTAGGTCCCGTCGTCGCGCCCGAAGCTCTTCTTCGTGCGCACGACGACCGCCTTCACCACCTCGCCCTTCTTCACCGAGCCCTGCGGGGTGGCCGCCTTGACCGTCGCGGTGATGATGTCGCCCACGTAGGCGTAGCGCCGCCGGGAGCCGCCCTGGACGCGGATGCAGAGGATCTCGCGCGCGCCGGTGTTGTCCGCCACGCGCAGCCGCGTCTCGTTCTGGATCATCGAGCGCGCTCCGTGATCTCCACGAGGCGCCAGCGCTTCGTGCGCGACAGCGGCCGGCTCTCCACAACGCGCACGGTGTCGCCCGCGTGGGCCTCGTTGCCCTCGTCGTGGGCGTGCAGGGTCGCCGAGGAGCGCACGATCTTCTCGTAGCGCCGGTGACGGCGCGCCGCGTCGATGCGCACGGTGATCGTCTTGTCCGCCTTGTCGGAGACGACGGTGCCCAGCCGCTCCTGGCGGCTGCCCGTGCCCGCCTCGGCCGGCGCGGTGCCCACGCGCGGCTCGGCGGCCGCGGCGGCGCGCGCCCCCTTGGC
>JALYMR010000352.1 GCA_030773615.1 Actinomycetota bacterium | reverse complement strand
GCAGCTGACGGGCGACCGGCGGCGGTTCGCCGAGGTCGCCCTCGAGGCCCAGCGCGAGCAGGCGGCGACGACGTTCGCGCGCGAGGTCGACTGGCTGCGGCGGCTGGCGGACCTGCCCGGCGTCGCGGAGGCGCTCGCCGCGCTGCCCGTGTACCGGACGTACGTGGAGCCGTGGAGCGGGCGGGTGGAGGAGGCCGACCGCGAGGCGGTGCGGGCCGCGGGCCCGCCCGACGAGCTCGCGCGGGTGCTGCTCCTCCAGGAGCGCGGCCACGACGAGTTCGTCACCCGCTTCCAGCAGACCTCGCCGCCCGTGACCGCCAAGGGCGTGGAGGACACGGCGCTGTACCGCTCGGTGCGCCTGCTGGCCCTGAACGAGGTGGGCGGCGATCCCGAGCGCTTCGGGGTGAGCGTGGACGCGTTCCACGCGGCCAACCGCGAGCGGGCGGAGCGCTTCCCGCGCAACCTGCTCGTGACCTCCACGCACGACACGAAGCGCTCGGGCGACGTGCGGGCGCGGATCGGCGCGCTCGCCGGCATGGCGGACGAGTGGGGCGAGCGCGTGCGGCGCTGGTACGGGCTGACGGAGGGGCTGCGTGACGGCGGCGCGCCCGACGACCGGGAGCGCTGGCTCATCTTCCAGACGCTCGTGGGCGCGTGGCCCATCGGCGAGGACCGGCTCACGGGGTACCTCGAGAAGGCGCTGCGAGAGGCGAAGGTCAACACCGCGTGGGTCGACGGTGACGAGGACTGGGAGCGGCGGGTGAAGGCGTTCGCGGCTGGGTTGCTGCGCCACCGGGAGTTCCTGGACGACTTCGAGCCCCTCGCGGAGCGGGTGGCGATCGAGGGCGAGCGCGTGGCGCTCGGGCAGAACCTGCTCAAGCTCACCGTGCCCGGCGTGCCCGACGTCTACGGCGGCGACGAGCTGTGGAACCTGTCGCTGGTCGACCCGGACAACCGGCGGCCGGTGGACTGGGGGGCGCGGCGCTCCGCGCTGGACGCGCTGCGTCGGGGCGCCGCGCCCGACCGGGCGTCGATGAAGCTCTTCGTCATCCACCGCGCGCTCGAGCTGCGCGCGCGGCGGCCGGAGGCGTTCGCGGGGGCCTACACCCCGCTCGACGCGGGGCCCGGGGTGTGCGCGTTCCTGCGCGGCGAGGGCGAGGTGCTCGTGGTGGTGCCGGTGCGGCCGGGGGCTGGCAACGGCGACGTGCTCGCGGGCGTGCCGGGGCGGTGGCGCGACGGGCTCACGGGCGAGGAGCGCGCGCTGGGCGACCCTGCCGGGCTCGCGGAGCTCGTCGCGCCGTACGGGCTGGGACTGTTCGAGCGGCTGTAGCGGCGGCAGGGACGCTCGGGGCGCCGCTGAGCAGGGTGCGGCTGGCGTGGCGTTCGCCGGCTCACGGCGGCCCTCGTCGTGGCCGGCGTGGTCGGGTCGCTGACCCTGAGGAGCACGGACGCGAAGCTGCGCGACCGGGATGGCCGACACGGCCACGGCGCTGTCGGCCGCTTCACCCTCGCCCAGGGGACCGAGGACACGAACGCAGGCTCTCGGCCGGGGCGGTAACGCCCCGGCCGAGCGCTGTTCGGGGGCCGCGCGCCGAGCCGTGCTTCAGGCCGAGTCCGCCTCCTCGCGATCGGCATCACGCGCGCTGATCCCGGCTCCCGTCTCGTCGTCCGCGGCGAGCGCGCCGCCCGCCTCGTCGCCGGAGCCAGCCGTCGGCGCGGGACGGCCCTCCGTCCCCTCGCCGGGCTCGGGCTCGACGCCGGCCCCCTGCGTCGCGTCGCCGACCGTCACCTCGTCGCCCTGCGGGTCGCGCTCCTGCTCGTCCACTGCCATCGCCTCCTGTTCGACGTCTCGCCTCTGGTGGTGCCCGGAGGAGGCCTCGGTGAGTCCCGCGCCGGACGCGTGCTCCGCTCGCCGGACCCGCGGGACGCGGCGTTGACCCAGGCGGGTCAGGTCGGGGCCGGGTCGTCGGCTCGCGCCGCTGGGCTGGCCCGTGCGCGGCTCGGGGCCACGCGCGGGGGTTCGTCGGGCATCTTGGGGTAGACGGGCGGCCACGGCGCGTCGGGCAGACCGTTCGCGCGGTCGCGCGCGTGCAGGACGAGCAGCGGCTCGAGGGTCTGCGGGGCCGCGTCGATGTCCTCCCACGGGTCGCCGAGCCGGTCGAGACGGTCGGCGACGGTCGCCATCGTCAGGGCGTCGGGGTGCAGCTCCTCGATCTCCTCCCAGCGCAGTGGCGCGGAGACCTGGCCGCCCGGGCGCGCGCGCACCGCCCAGGCGCCGAAGACGGTCTTGTGCGGGGCGTTCTGGTTGAAGTCGACGAAGATCCTCGCGCCACGCTCCTCCTTCCACCAGGCCGCGGTGATGGCGTCGGGGCGGCGGCGCTCGAGCTCCCTGGCGACGGCGACCGCCGCGGCGCGCACCGCGTAGGAGTCCCAGCGCGGCGCGAGGCGGACGTAGACGTGCAAGCCTCGGTTGCCCGTGGTCTTCGGGAAGCCGACGACGCCGAGCTCGTCGAGCAGGGCCTTGAGCTCGGCGGCCGCGCGGCGGACCTCGGTGAAGTCCGTGCCCGGCTGCGGGTCGAGGTCCAGCCGCAGCTCGTCGCAGTGCTCGGGGTCCGCGGCTCGGAAGGGCCAGACGTGGAAGCCGAGGCAGCCCAGGTTCACCGCCCAGACCACGTGCGCGAGGTCGGCGACCACCAGCGCGCGGGACGGGGTGCCGTTGACGGTCGTCACCGTCGTCGTCTGCAGCCAGTCGGGGGCGTCCTCCGGGACGCGCTTCTGGAAGAACGACGGCCCTCCCGCGCCCCTGGGGAAGCGCTGCATGAGCACCGGGCGGCCACCCATCGTCCGCAGCAGCGGCTCGCCCACCCGCAGGTAGAAGTCGACGAGGTCGCGCTTGGTCTCGCCGCGCGCGGCGAACAGGACCTTCCCAGGGCTGGTGAGCCGGACCTCGCGCCCCTCGAGGTCGAGGACCTGCGCGTCGACGGGCACGAGCAGACCGTACCGACCCGGGGAGGGACCGTTGGTGCCTGGGCGGCCACGCGTCGCCGCCGTGGGCGTGATGGTGCTCGGACTGCTGGGCAGACAGGGGAGATGCGCGTTCCATCCGGGCGACGGGGCGCCCTCGCCGTCGCGCTCCTCGTCCTCGTCGGCTGCGGAGCGGGCGGTGCGGGAGACGTGGGCGGCGGCGACGCGGCGGGCCAGGGCCGTCTGTGCGCGCGGCCCGGGCCGGTCGCGGACCCCGGCACGCTCCGCGTGGGGCTGCGGCCGCTGCGGGTCGACGGGCGGCCGGCCGGGCTGCTCTACGTGCCTCGCGGCCTGCGGGCCGGGCGAGCGGCGCCGCTCGTGGTCCTCCTCCATGGCGCGGGCGGCGACGCGCGGGGTGGCCTCGCGCCCCTCATCGGGCTCGCCGACGCCGCCGGCACGGTCCTCGTCGCCGCAGACTCCCGGGGTCGCACCTGGGACCTGCTGCTCGGCGGCTTCGGGCCGGACGTCGCGAGGATCGACGAGCTGCTCGGCCAGGTGCTGCGACGCGTGGTCATCGATCGCTCGCGGCTTGCCATCGGAGGCTTCTCGGACGGGGCGACCTACGCGCTCTCCCTCGGCCTCACGAACGGGGAGCTCTTCAGCCACCTCATCGCCTTCTCGCCGGGCGGCGCCACCCCGGAGGACAGGCGCGGCAAACCGAGGGTGTTCATCTCGCACGGGGTCCGCGACGCCGTGCTGCCGATCGACCCCGTCCGCGGCGAGCTCGTCCCGTCGCTGCGCCGGGAGGGCCACGACGTGACCTTCCGCGAGTTCGCGGGCGGGCACGGCGTGCCGCCCGCCGTGGCGCGCGAGGCCGTCGCGTGGCTGCTCGGGGGGCGGCGGACCTCCGGCGCCCCCAGCCGCTGACCGATACTCGCCCCGTGTGGCCGGCAACCCCGTCCGGGCTCGTCCGCGCTCAGCACGAGCTGTCCGGCGCGACCGGCCCACCATGGCGTCCGACCGGTCCCCGCCCGCTCGTCGCGGCCTGCTTCGCCTGCTTTGACCGGGGCCTGGTCGGACGGGGTGCCCGCGGCGACCGCGGGTGGGGCGCGGCGGCGCTCATGCACGGCGACCGCCATGTCGTCGGGACCGGCGTCGTGCAGGGGGAAGCCGGGGCGGCCTACGAGCCCGGCCTGCAGGCGCTGCGCGAGGGCCGCCTGCTCGAGGGGGCGATCCGGGCGCTCGCCGTCGAGCCCGAGGTCGTCCTCGCGAACGCCACCGGACGCGACCACCCTCGTCGTGCCGGCCTCGCACTGCACCTGGGCGCGGTGCTCGAGCTCCCCACCGTCGGGGTGACCGACCGGCCGCTGCTGGCCATGGGCGAGCCCCCACCCCCCGAGCTCGGAGCGACGAGCCCGCTGCTGCTCGACGGCGCGGAGGTCGCTCGCCTCGTCCGGACCCGGCCGGGCGCGCGACCTCTCGTCGTCCACTCCGGTTGGCGCACCGACCTCGACACCGCGGTGTCGGTGGTCCTCGCCGCGACCCGGCGAGCGCGGACCCCCGAGCCGCTCCGGCAGGCCCGGCGCGAGGCACGACGTGCCCGGGCGGCTCACGAGCCTGGCTCGGGCCGACGCGGGTTGGGCGACGAGAGGCTCCCCCCGTCCTGAGCCAGGCGTACGCTCTGGCCCGTGTCCGGTGCGCTCACCGACGACGAGCTCGCGTTCCTGCGGGGCGGGCTCGACCTGGCGCGCGAGGGGCG
>JALYMR010000351.1 GCA_030773615.1 Actinomycetota bacterium | reverse complement strand
GGCCACCGGCCTCCGCCAGCGCCGCCGCGAGGTCGTCCATGCGCGGCAGCGTAGGCGGGCGGCCGGTTCCGTCCGGGCGGCGTGGTTGGCTGGCGCCACGTCATGGAGGCCGCCACCCCGATCCCCTTCGCGCAGGTCCACGTCCGCAACGGGCGGCTGACCGTCGACGCCCTCGTCGTCGACGACGACGTGCTCGTGCGCCTGGCCCGCGAGGCCACGAGCCCCGCGAAGCTCGTGGTGGACGCCCTCGCGATCGGCGCCCGGGTGCTCGACCGCGAGCAGACGGCGGCCCACACGGACTACGTCAAGGCGGAGCTCGAGCGGGTGGGTCGCGACGTCGACGCCCAGTTCAGCGAGAAGGCGCGGACGGTGGCCGAGCACTTCGGTCGCAAGGTGGACGAGGTGTTCGCGCCGGACGCCGGCCATCTCGCCCGCGCGCTCGAGCGGCACTTCTCCGACGGGAGCTCGACCGCGGTGCAGCACCGCGTGCGGGCGGTGATGGACGAGGTGCTCGCGCGCTCGCGCGAGGAGCTCGTGCGTCAGTTCTCGACCCCTGACGGCACGAACCCGCTCGCGGGCTTCCAGCGCGCGGCGGTGGAGTCCATCCGCACGGCGACGAGCCAGCAGGGCGCGCACCTGCGCGAGATGAACGCGACGCTCGAGACCGTCCGGCGCGAGCTCGTGGAGCTGCGAGCCGAGAAGGCGCGGCTCGAGCAGGTCGCCGCCGAGGCCGAGCGGGGCACGGCCAAGGGGCGCTCGTTCGAGGAGCAGGTCCACGAGGCGCTCGACCGCCTCGCGCTGCCCCAGGGCGACACCTGCGAGGCGGTGGGCGACCTCAAGGAGGCCACGGGCAAGAAGGGCGACGTCGTCGTCGGGGTCGCCGCCTGCCACGGGCCCGTGCGGGGCCGGATCGTGTTCGAGGCCAAGAACGCACGCATGACCCGGCCGCGCGCCCTCGAGGAGCTCGACGGCGCGCTGGCCGAGCGCAACGCGGACTACGCGGTGCTCGTCGTGCCCAGCGAGGAGAAGGTCCCGGCCCGCATGCTGCCCCTGCGGGAGTACAACGGCGACAAGCTCATCGTGGCCTTCGAGCCCGACGACCCGAACCCGCTCGGGCTCCAGGTGGCGTACGCGCTCGCGCGGGCGCGCGTGCTCATGGCTCGCGGGGCCGGCGAGGGGATCGACGCCGGCGCGGTGCGCGACACCGCCGAGCGGGCGGTCGGGGCGATGGAGGACGTCCGCCGGGTCAAGCAGCAGCTCACCGGCGCGAAGACCCAGATCGACAAGGCGGCGGAGATCGTGGAGGGCATGGCCGCACGCGTGCGCGGCCACCTCGAGGAGATCCGGGGGCTCACGGACGCCCCCGCGATCGGCGGCATCGAGGAGGGGCCGCCCGCGCTCGGCCCCGGCGGCACGCTCACGCTGTCCCCCGGGTAGGGCGGCCGCATGGCACCGCAGGCCGTCGTCGCCCGCCGCGTCGTCGTCCACGGCCGCGTCCAGGGCGTCTTCTTCCGCGACTCCACCCGGCGGGAGGCCGAGGGGCTCGGCGTGGCGGGGTGGGTGCGCAACGTCGACGACGGCACGGTGGCGGCGCACCTCGAGGGCGAGCCCGGAGCGGTGGACGCCGTGCTCGCCTTCGTCGCCCGCGGCCCCGAGCACGCGCGGGTGGAGCGGGTGGAGGTCAGCGAGGCGGAGCCCGAGGGCCACGATGGCTTCGCGGTGCGCTAGCCGCGTAGCCTGACCCGCCTGTCCGAGCGGACCCTGCACTGGGACGGTTGCTGGAACGTCCGCGACCTCGGCGGCCTGCCGGCGGGGGGCGGCGGCGCGACGCGGGAGGCGCCGTCGTGCGGGCGGACACGCTCGGCGGGCTGAGCGCGCGTGGGTGGGCGGCGCTCGTCCGGCACGGCGTGCGCACGGTGGTCGAGCTGCGCAACGACGACGAGCTCGGGGTCGACGCAGCCCCCCGCCCCGCCGGCCTGGCGACGGTGCACGTACCGCTCGACGGCGTCGAGGACAGGGAGTTCTGGGCCACCTGGCACAGCGGGCCGCAATTCGGCACGCCCTGTACTACGCCGCTCACCTCGAGCGCCTCCCCGAGCGCAGCGTGGCCGCGCTGCGGGCGGTAGCCCGCGCCGGGCGCGGTGGCGTCGCCGTGCACTGCCTCGGCGGCCGGGACCGCACGGGGCAGGTCGCGATGCTGCTCCTCGCGCTCGCCGGTGTGGCGCCGGCGCAGGTCGCGGCGGACTACGCGCTCAGCGCCGACCGCCTGGGGGCCCGCGCCGCGGCGCTGGGCGAGGAGGACCCCGGCCCGCCGCTCCGCGCGTTCCTCGCCGACCGGGGCACGACGGCCGAGGAGACCATCGTCGCCACCCTGGCCGAGCTCGACGTGGAGGCGCGCCTGCGCGACGCCAGGCTCACGGACGAGGACGTCGAGGCGCTGCGCCGGCGGCTCGCCGTGCCGGTGCGTCGCGCAGTTCGCGCCGCAGGCACAGCCGCAGCCCCGACCACACGGAGCTGACCGCGCACCACCTTCGTGTCCACGAGCCCGCGGGGCAGGGCGAGCTCGCGTACACGATCCTCGGTGAGGTCGGTGGCAACGCCGCTCGCGCGCTTGGGCCACGCGAGCCAGAACGCCCCGGCCGGCGCCGTGGCGGCCGCGAGCGCCGGGAGCCGCTCCTCGAGCGCGGCGACCGTGACCACGAACGCGACCGCGAGGTCGACGGGTCCCTCGAGCGTCGTGGCGAGGTCCGTGCCCTCGGGCAGCGGCCCGAGGCCGTCGGCGACGAACCCGGGCGGGGCGTCGAGCACGGCGAGGCGCTGGCCCGGCTTGATCCCGAGCTTGCGCGGCAGCGGCGTGGCGCCGTATCCGCCGCCCCACTCGCTCACCCCGGCAGCCCGCCCTGCTCGACCGCGCGGGCGAACGCCTGGCGGGCCCGCTCGCCGTGCACCGCGAAGACGATGCGCTCGAGCCGCGACCCCTCGGCGAGGTGCCGGCGGACCTCCTCGACCTCGATCCGGGCGGCCTCGTCGAGCGGGAAGCCGCCCACCCCGGTGCCGAAGGCGACGAGCGCGAGGGAGCGGCAGCCGAGCGCGTCCGCGCGGCGCAGGGTCGCCGCGGTCGCGCTGCGGATGATCTCGGCCGAGGTCGGTCCCCCGAGCTCCATCGTGGCCGCGTGGATGACCCAGCGCGCGGGGAGCTCGCCTCCCGCCGTCTCGACCGCCTCGCCCAGGCCGATGGGGGCGCGCTCGTCGCTCTCGCGCTGGAGGTCCGGGCCCGCCGCCCGGCTGATCGCGGCGGCCACGCCGCCCCCGTGCTTGAGCTGCGTGTTCGCCGCGTTGGCGATGGCGTCGACCGCGAGCGCCGTGACGTCGGCGTCGACGACCTCGACCGCGGCGCTCAAGCGACTTCGGCCGGCTCTTCCTTGCCCTGCAGGCGCTGCCGGCCGCGCTGCACGGCGCCGACGAACTTCGTGAGGTTCACCTCGAGGGTGTTGAGGATCTCGTCCGCGTAGTCCTCGGCGCCCAGGCGGATCTCGCGCTCGCGGGCGCGGGCGTCCTCGATGATGTCCTCCGCGGCGCGCTCGGCCTGCTTCGTGACCTCCTCCTCGCCGACGAGGTGGGCCTGGCGCTCGCGAGCCTCCTTCACGATCCGCTGCGACTCGCGCTTGGCCTCGGCCAGCATCTCCTGGCGCTCCTTCACGATCCAGCGCGCCTGCTTGATCTCCTCCGGGATCGTCGCCCGCATCTGGTCGAGGAGGTCGTAGATCTCCTCCTTGTCGACGCGGACCTGGTCCGTGAGCGGCACCGGCTTCGCGTTGTGCACCAGATCGTCCAGCTTGTCGATGAGGACGAGGACGTCCATACTGGTCCTTACGTTCGGTTCCTTGCGAGCTTGTCCTTCAGGCGCTGGCCGACCCCGTCGGGGACCAGGTCGTCGATCACCCCGTTGAAGGTCGCGAGCTCCTTGACCCCGCTCGAGCTCAGGAAACTGTACTGCGGGCTGGCCATGAGGTAGAGCGTGTCGATGTCGCCCGCCTGCATGCGGTTGAGCTGGTTCATCTCGAACTCGTACTCGAAGTCCGAGATCGCGCGCAGCCCCTTGACGATCGACCGCGCCCCCACCCGCTGCGCGAAGTCGACGATGAGGGTGTCGAACGCCTCGCTGCGGACGTTGGGGATGCGCGCGGTGGCGCCCGCGATGAGCTCGAGGCGCTCCTCGATGGTGAACACGGTGCCGCCTTTGCGGACGGGCAGGTTGACCACGGCGACGACGACCTCGTCGAAGAGCTGCGCGGCGCGGGCGATGACGTCGAGGTGACCGTTCGTGATGGGGTCGTAGGTCCCCGGGCAGACGGCGATGCGGGCTTCGGGGCTGCTCATGCGTGGATGCGGATCACGGTGTCGCCGTAGCGGCGCTCGTCGAGGAGGGGCAGCGCCAGCTCGAGCGGGGCGCGGCGGTCGCTCTCGCTGACCACCCGCGCACCGGGCGCGAGCACGGGCGGGAGGGCCTCGGCGAGCTCCGCCGCAAGCGCTGGGGCCTGGCGGTACGGGGGGTCGAGGAAGACGAGATCGTAGGCGTCCCGGCGCTCGCGTGCATCGCGCAGCGCTCCCCGGGCGTCCTGACGCACCACCCGGGCGTCGATGCCCAGCGCCTCGAGGTTCGCCCGCACCGCGGCGACGGCGCGCGGGTCGCGGTCGACGAAGGTGACCGCGGCGGCGCCCCGCGAGAGGGCCTCCACGCCGAGCGCGCCCGACCCGGCGAAGAGGTCGAGCACCCGCTCGCCCGCGAGGGGGCCGAGGATGGAGAACAGCGCCTCGCGCACGCGGTCGCTCGTGGGGCGCGTCGCCCGGCCCGGGGGGGCGGTGAGCCGCCGCCCGCCGAAGCGCCCCGCCACGACCCTCACGCCGCGACGGGCGCGGCCTCGAGCGCGCGCAGCGCGTCGGCGAGCAGGGCGTGCTCGGGCGCGGCCAGCGCGGGGTCGGCGCCCAGCAGGCGCTCGGCGCAGGCGTGCGCGCGCTCGAGC